>JANLHH010000133.1 GCA_024654605.1 Patescibacteria group bacterium
ATCATTATCAAGATGCTGTACGCCGATCTCCACTTTAGTGACACCGAGAGAGCGCATGCGCGCAAGCTCTTTCTCTGTTATATAGTCGGGACGCGTTTCTACCGAAAGCCCGATAATACGGCATGCCGCGCTTTCATTCGTCGTCAGTAATTCGGCAAAAGTTTTCTCTCCTTTCTTGATCTCTGCCTCCGCGTGAAAATTGTTGCACGCGCGAAATACCTCTCCGATAAACTCTTCTTGGTATTTCGGATGATAAAAACTCCACGTGCCGCCGATAACAATGATCTCCAGTTTGTCGGTTGGATGCCCATTTACCGCCAGTGCGCGAAGTCTCTGATAGGTCTGTTCGTACGGGTCAAATTTATTGCGCAATGCCCGCGCCGCCGCCGGCTCTTTTGATAAGTAGCTCTTCGGCATGTTCTTCTCCGTGGGACAATAAATACACTTCCCCGGACAGGCGTATGGCTTGGTGAGAAGCGAGACAACCGCCACACCGGAATTGCTTCTTGTTTTTATTTTTTTCAAGAGCAGTTCAACATGAGGCACAGGTGTCTGTTCGCCGGCCGTCACCATCTCTTTATAGAGAGCGAGCATCTCCGCGTTGGTTGGGGTTTTCTTTGTCCCAATGCCCGCAAATGCGCTCTGTTTGATCCACGCGGTCGTCTTATCGTTTTGCGAGTACAGACCCCTCCTAATGCGTATAATGCGCGAATAGAGCGTGCTGTCATTGACGGCACTCCTTTTGAGCTTCTCTATTGCTTCTTCTGTTGTAATATCGTTAAATAGCATAGGGGACACCGAGTAAAACTCCTTACATACCTTTAAATCATACACGTGAAAGCGGATTACGCAAAGCAACTGCATAAAGAATTGAGTGGCGCATATGACGCGATAGCAGAGGACTTTTCGCGTACCCGGAGTGCCTGGTGGGAAGAATTGAAATTCGTCTCCGCGTATGTGCACGCGGAAGACATGGTGCTTGATATCGGGTGTGGAAACGGCAGACTCTTTGAAGAATTACGCGATAAAAAAATAACCTACACGGGTATCGATTCTTCAAAAAAGCTCATTGAACTAGCGCGAGAGCGCCATCTCTCTAGTACCACATTCTTGCAAGGAGACGCCCTTCGCCTCCCTTTCGGCAATGAGAGCTTTCATGTCGTGTTCTCGTTTGCCGTCCTTCATCATATTCCTTCGGAAAAACTACGTTTACAATTCATGTCTGAAGCGTATCGAGTGCTTACCAAAGATGGCGTTGCCGTTTTGAGTGTGTGGAACCTGTGGCACAAAAAGTACCTCGGTATCATTGCCGGGTACGCAATAAAGAAACTGCTTGGTCGCTCTCCTCTTGATATGAAAGATATCTTTCTTAAATTTGGCGATAAAGAACGCGCACGCTTCCTTCACGCATTCACTCGGCATGAGTTTGAAAAACTGGCACGACGGGCGGGATTCACGGTAGAGAAAAGCATCCTCGTGAAAAGAAAGAGTGGGCAATCTAATTTCCTGCTCGTGTGCCGAAAAAGCTAAAAAATATTAGGAACAGTTTTGCCACCCTTGTACACACTTTTTAATATATTGTTCGTTTGATCTCTCCGGCATCTGCTCTATCGCCATGGCCGCCGCTTGCTCCAGACGCTCACGCAGGCCCTTGTTTTCAATCACCCGACGAATACTCTGCGTGATGCATGTTTCGTCACCTACGGCGCAGATAAGCGCGTTCTCCGCATTAATAAGGTCGCCCACCACTCCGACATCGGTACTCACCATAGGACGTCCGGCAGATGCCGCTTCAATGAGTGTCATTCCGTATCCTTCATAATTTGAAGTAAGCAAAAACAAGTCCGCAGTTTTGTAATACGAAATAAGATCTGTCTGCCAACCATCAAAGATAACATTCCCTTGCAGGTTGAGATTCGTGGCAAGCAGACCGAGGGTGTGATTCTCCGACCCTTCGCCGATAACAATGAGTCCCGTTTTGGGATATTTTTTCGCCACTTTCTGAAAAGCGCGGAGTGCCAGAGCGATATTTTTTTCCGGCGTTAGCCTGGAGGCCATGAGAACAATAAAATCAAATTGTGGGTATCGCAGATGGAGATCAATGCGCGCCGATGCGTCGCGAACACGTTTGGTATCCACAAATATGGGAAGTACTGTTATTTTTGTGACCGGCAGTCCCAGAGAAACCACAAGCGAGTTTTTGATGCGTTCTGATACCACTCGCACGCAGGACGCACGGGGAAGCAGAAAACGCGCCATTCTCACGCGCAGGAAATTTAGGAACGATTCTTTGGCAAAAAAGGGGCTCAAAAAATCCGTATGCACCTGCAGCTGCAATTTTGCTTTAAGTTTCTTCGCAATGCGCCACGCGGAGAACCCCGCCTCAAACGGATCCTGTGCGGTTACCAAATCAATATTCTTCAGCGTTTTGCCTATACGGTACGCATCGCGAACATACTGCCATTTATTTTTTGAATTGGTGGGATAAACCGATATATTTCGTCCCAGATTTTTGTTTTCAAATCTCTCAAATTCCGCGGATACTGCCCGGGTAAACACAATGATATGGAGCTTTTCCACGAGCGCCCCATACGAAATTACCCTCTCTGCTACCGGAGAACCTCTCTCAAATATTTTTCTGTCTGATGATATCATTACGACTTTCATATTTGTGACATAAGAACATGTTTGGTTTCAGCAAGCATGCGCTCTTTTGTGAATTGCATTACTTTCTTCTGCGCGTTACGCGCAAGCGCTCGGCCGTCAATATGCCCCCGTAACATTTCTCGAATTGCACTTTCAAGCTCCGCCTTGTTGTTGTAGCTGACAAGGATTCCTTCCACACCCGTTTCAATAAGCTCCGGGTTGCCGCCCACATCAGTAGCGATAATAGGCGTTCCTGTACTCATAACTTCAAGAAGCTGATGGGAAAACCCCTCATAACCGGTGTTCAGCACAAACACATCCGCCGCTGTTATGTACCGAAAGAGCGTTTCTTGAGGCAAACCACCGAGCATGCGCACATGACCTCCAAGGTTGTGTTTCTTGATAAGCGTTTCAAACGCCGTGCGATCGGGACCTTCGCCTGCGATAAAAAGGGTCGCGTCGGGAAATTCTTCAAGAATACCCGGCATGATTTCAATAAGCGCCGCAAATCCTTTCCATGGAACCAAGCGTCCTGCAGAGAGAATTGCGTGATTGGAAATATCCAAAAGAGCACGGATCTCGTCCTTCTCTTCTTTTGTATACGTTACGGCGTCAAACGCATTATATATGACGGAAATTTTTTTTTCCGTCATTCCCCACGCCGTCACGATGCGCTTGAGGTACACACTCGGAACAATGATGTGTTTCGCGCGTCTCGCCACCATTCGCTGGGTGGAGCGTAAAAGTAGAACAAACGGATGACGCGCGGGTTTTACCACAAAGTCATCAAGAGTGTCTGTAATGCCAAATCGCCGTGTTCCTTGCTCCCACGCGTAGTCGCCTACGATCTTAACCACGAGTGGTTTTCGCAGCAATAATGAAACAAGGGTCGCTGGAAACCCAACGGAAACCGGATCAAGAGCAAGAAAAAGATCAGCTGACCTGCCTGCCCGTAACACCTTAAAAAAGTAGACGATATGACGCACCAACGGGAGCAAATGCCGCACTTCGCCGAAAGAACACACCAAAACCTCAATATCGCCCTTGGGGAGTTCTTCTTTTAAAAACTTGCTGTACGTGGCCGGCCCCCCGATATCGGGAGGATAAAGACCTGTGGCTATGAGAATACGCATAGAACCATCATACAGAAGGCGGGGCAATAAAAAAAGGGGCGTTACCGCCCCTTGTTGCGACTTTTCATAACCGCCTTAAATCCGTAATTTTTTGTAAACTGTCCAACAACCAAACGCTGTGGAAGCATGTCTTTATCAGGAAGTTCCATAAGAAAGGGCGGGGTTTTTTTGCAGCCATATCCCAAGAAAATGACTGGTGCCCACACGTCTTCCCACGTATCCATTGTCGTTATTTCTTCACAGAACTTTGAAAAAACATGATTGATCTCATCCTTAACCATGTTGATCATTTTGTGCTGTTTGAATACAGCGCAGATCATTCCATCCTCCATCATCCCAAGATCACTGCTCATCTCCAGCGGTTTGAAACAAGTATTTTCAAACTCATCCATAAAGAGATCCAAAAACTGCTCCGGTATTCCTTGGGGTGAATAAACCTTCCAAAACGGTATAAAGGGACGATGAAACCCCGACGCCCGAACCACGGGCTCCTGGGTCAATGCTTCGGACATGCGGAGGATCTTTTTGTTTAACTCTTGAGATAGAAAGATCGCGCCACTTATATGTCCGACGATAATCCTTTTTTTCGCAGTCATAATTCCCCCTTTTCTGAAAGAAAGGTACTCGGTCTTCCTGTGTCTATACTACAAAAAAGAACGCCTGCGTCAACTCCATAGCAAATTAACCAATCTGTTTCTCGAACAATGCTCCAAAAACTTTTTCGCGCATATTTTTTGCTATCAAATTCCAGTCGTATTTTTCAACCACCATCACTTTTGCTGTTTCCGTCACCGCGCGTACTTTTTCCGGATGTTCCATGATATTTTTTACCGCTTCCGCGATCTGCTTCGGAGAATTTTTATCCACAGCCCACCCGGTTACCGGCTGTCCGGAATTGCGCTTCTCGTCAAAGAGAAAATCCGCAATACCACCCTCTTGTGTTGCAATCACGGGCAATCCAGCCGCCATCGCCTCTACGAATGAATTCCCCATCCCCTCAGAACGGCTCGGTCGAATGAAAATGTCACTGACCTTCAAATATTTTGGAAGGTCAGCATGATCAACTTGTCCTAAAAATTGCACACGTTCTGCGACCTGAAGGCTCGCGGCGAGTTTCCGCAGTTTCTCTTCGTCGGGACCGATGCCAAGCACGATAAAGTGAATGTTTGGGGCAAGGTGCGGAAGTGCGGCAATCACATCATCAACGGCATTTTTGTGCACAAGCCGCGAGGTCGTAATGACAAACACATCCCCCATCTTTTTCCCCATCTGGTCTTTTATTTCATTGAGAACTCCTGCGGGATACTCCTGTGAAAAATGCGCCGTATCCACGGCATTTGGCACCACTTCAATACTCCCTTGGTACCCCATGCCGCGCGCAAAGGCGGCAAGAAAAGTTGAAATAGGCTGAATACAATCGGCCTTGGTAAACCCACGTACAAAAAGAGGCCAAAGCGGGAGCATTTTTTTCTTAATGTGCGAAATAGGGTCGCCTTCTTGCAAGGTCAATAAGTATGACACGGAGGGATGCAGTGTTTTAAAAATACCAGCCGGGACCGCGGTTGCGTGCGCCATCATTGCCCATACGGCATTATATTTATATTTTTTGTGCAGACGATGCGCTTGGTACACGGCAAAAAACTGAAATAGTATTTTATTCAGAAAAAGCGGGAACGCTCTCAGGTCCGCCATTGTGGGATCTTTTTTAGTAAATCCGATACGGTGCACAAGCACATTGCCCACCTGTTCCACTTTCGGCAGACTTCGGTCAAAGCGAAGCGTCACCATGTGAAATTCAATATCCTCGGGTGCTATACGATCAGTGATCTCTTTGATCGCCACCTCAGCCCCGCCAACATGTTTCGGGTAATACGCAAGAGAAAAGATGAGTACTTTCTTTGACATGAAGGTAATAGTATCAAAAGTATATACAAAGACAACCAATAAAAAATAAAGCGCTGCAACTGCAGCGCTTGCAAACAGATCAATAGGTACGGATCTTGAATCCCGCTATTCTTTGCCAACGCCATGGATCCACTTCATTCTTGTATAAAAAGAGATTTACTACGGGAAAACCGCCTCCCTGTTGAAATCTACTCCTTACATAAGCCAAGGCATGCAGAGACACTTCCCCGCCAAGTTCGCCATAAAGCAAACTTAAGTGCGGTTTATATATTTCTTTTTTCCCGCACACTTTCTGCGCAACCTTATTTGCTTCCATAAGCTCCGGTGTTTCTTTGACCTCCGCAAAAAGAGATCTGAAGTATTTGTCTCCTCTCTGCGGTACGCCAAGTTCAATATAAAACGGTCTCAATCGTCTCGCAATCTGGACTGTGTATTCCAACGCTTCGGTTTCTCGATCCATTCCGCTTATGAGCGTAACGTGCGGTTCAAACGTCGGCGTCTCATATTTCATGCTCAGATCCGAAATAACGCGCTGAAGATACTCTCCAACAGCGCCCTCCGGTACAAGCCAGACGGAGTACCCGTGTGTAGTATCTGTCATCGCCATTTCTCCTCTCGTGGTGAAAATGATATCTAACCATAGACTGGACCAAACTGTCTTTTATGTCAACCTTTACTTCGGTCGGTGCAGTTTGCGCTCTTGCTTGTTCAAGAGGTCGGCGTATGACTGTTTTACCCGGTTGACGAAACTGCGCGTGTCACCGCCGCGTTCCATGATGCGCGCACCTTTTGGAATTTTTGACCTCTGCTCTTCTCCCACCTCGGAAACATATACCGAGTCCGCTTTCCGAAGTACTCGCTTACGAATCCAGCCGATAACGCGCTCTGAAATTCCCCTCTTGCGGTCAAGTTCGCGCTCATCAAGTGAAATAAGAAAAATAGTGTTCGGGTATAAAAGCGAGAAAAGAACGCCGGCAAGGCCTCCGTAGCTTGCCATAATAGACCATGCAAACCGATACTCGTGTTCTCTGTGCAATTTCCGAGCTTTCCACACGCCGGCGATTGGCAAAAGGTATTTATCTAATGTTGACCCCATGCCGACCCGATAGATGGTATCGGTGCCGAATTGCTCAATGGACGGAACACCCCTGGTAAATCGTGACGCAATGATATGAAACTCGGTATCCGGCATTTCTCGTGAGAGAGCAAGAAGCGCTTCTTCCGCCGGACCCATGGTCGGATGGTAGGTCGTTGCAAAGACAAGCACCTTTTTTTCGGGGCGCTTGAGTGTTTTAAAATATTCAATGGTTTTTTCAAGACCTTCCGCAAGCGGCACTTCCGGCTTCCAGCCAAGTTCTTTTTCCGCCAAAGAAATATCCGGACACCTTCTCCTTGGGTCGTCGCTCGCACCTTCAGTAAATATAATCTTTGATTGAGATCGTGTTTCCTTTATGACAAGCTCCGCCAAATCTTTCATGGTAATCTCGCCGGGATTACCCAAATTGACCGGGCCGATAAAATCTCTCGCACGCATCATAGCATTGATCCCTGCAATAAGATCGTCAATATATTGAAAACTGCGCGTATTGCTCCCATCACCATAAATCACCAAGTCTTTACCATCAAGTGCGTTCAAAACGAAGTTGGTTACCGCGCGCCCATCGTTAGGATCCATATTGGGTCCATACGTATTGAATATGCGAATTATTTTTACATCCACTCCATATTCTCGGTGATAGTCCATGCACAGTGTTTCCGCGCATCGCTTCCCTTCGTCATAACAGGCGCGTGGGCCCAAGATATTCACGTTCCCGCGATAAGTTTCTTTCTGAGGAATTTCCAGCGGGTCGCCATAGATCTCGGAGGTGGATGACTGCAGGAGGCGCGCGCCGTCCTTGCGCGCAAGCTCAAGCATATTGATCATGCCGATAGTATTTGATTTGACGGTATGAACGGGGTCGTACTGATAACTCGTATAAGAACCCGCACACGCAAGATTGAAGATCCAGTCTATCTTTTCAGGGATCCGGAGCGGGTTAATGATATCGTGTTTGATGAACGTAAAATTCTCGTTATCAAAAAATCGCTCAATATTTTTGGGCGTAAAAGTCGTCTGGAGGTTATCTGCGCAAATAACCCTGTGTCCCTCATTGAGGTATTTTTCACACAAATGCGAGCCAATAAATCCCGCCCCGCCGGTAATAAGAATGGTTTTCCGTCCTGAATCCATAAGAGTTATTGTAACACTGTACAATATTAGACTTATTAAGTCAAAAAAAGCGGCCGATTGCCGGCCGCTAAAGTATCTAGATGGGAGTTATCCAGACACTGGGAGTTTAATCCAAAATAGTGATCTCATCTGCATTGACTAAGCCTTCCATGGCTTCTTCTTTGCGTCTCATAAAGATAACTCCCACGACCCCCGCAAAGGTTACACCGAAAAGCGACAAAAGCCATTTGGTGAGTGAAGCTTCCCCTGCCATCTCTGGAAACGCGCTCACGGATGCAGTGAGCGCGGAAGAGGTATTGTCGATCACTTCCTCGGAGGGGTCAGACTCCTCTCTGTCTCGCGTACTTGCGCTCTCTTTTGTTACGTGAGTGTCAGGAGAAGCAGTATATGCGAGAATGCTTTCTTCTTTGATCGGAACAACTGGCGACATATCAATGACTTCTGTTCCGTAACGGTACGCCAATTCGCCATTCGGATACAAAAGCGTCACATCACTGAAACTGGTCATCGCAAGCCCTGTTATTGACGCGGCGAAACGAATAGACGATTTGGAAGGAATAAATGTGTTTTTTGGTATCGTAAAATGATTTTCTCCAGCACGTAGGCGCCACCATGAAATATCCAGTTCTGTTTGAGATGTGTTGGAAAGTTCAATAAAAGGATTTGTGTCAATCGAAACAGCGCTGATACTGATGGACGTGGGAATCACACGTACGCGCGCCCTGTCGGATGCGGAAAATTTTCCCGATGCGACGTCAAGCACTACGATATATTCCCCGGGATACGCGTAATGATACAAAACACTTTGCCCTTCTTTTGTACCTCCGTCGCCAAAATTCCAGATAAAACGCGCGTTTGGAAGCGGCTTTTTTTCTATGCCGAATGCCTGCCCTTCAAATACCACATCCGCGCCTGCTTGGACTGTTCTGTCGGAACCAGCGTTTGCGTATATCTGCGGCTCCACGGGAAAATTTCTATTAGAGCTTGGCGCTGTGGCGGACGAAGAAGATTCCGTTTCAGTGGTAGTTGTGGTAGTGTTTGATGTTTCCGGTGTTGCGGCGCTCCCTCCCGCGCCGGGTGTTGCTGAGAGGGCGGTCCATGCATTCCCGTTTTTTTGAAGTGTCATCCCGTCACCGCCAGCACCAAGTGCCGGATTATATGTGAGTATATCCACGTTCTCTAGCGCATCGTTTCGTATCGCGATTACCTCTCCGCCATCGTTTTTCAGGGAAAATGAGCTGTCAAACACAACGCCTGAAAATGACGGAAAATCTGTGAGGAATTGTGTGCCATTGTCCGCGATAATTGCATACCCGCCGGCAGGAATGCTCGTACCGCCGGCAATCGAAACAAGTCCGTGATTTGTATCTGCTTCAAAAAATTTCCAATTTTTTATATCAACAGATTCTCCTCCCGTATTATATATCTCAATCCATTCATGCCCCGTATCGGCGCCTTCCGCATCGTACATGATTTCTGTAATAACCACCTGCGCTCCGACAAAGAATGGTGTGCTAAAAATCGTGGCGCAAAAAAGAAAGAAGTAAGGCAAATGTCTCTTAGGCATGTTCGTACGCTTTTTACTCAAGCATTTTTTTAAGTGCTTCTTCCGGAACTTCTTTGACACTTCCGTTTTGCATATCATTTTCCTCCTTCGTATGTACGATGGAGGGAGTTGGTGTCGGCGGTGGTGCAGACCCTTCCTTCTTTTCCTTTTTTTCCTCTTCTTGTTGTCTTACTTTTTGTTCTTTGAGAATATCGGCAAGTGCCTCACGCAATTGGTTCTTGTTTTCGGAGAATGTCGGCGCGCGGCGGGGTACGTACTCTTGTCTTCTGTCCGTTTTAAGTGTCTCAAGCGGGACGGAAGGAGGCGCTTGTTCTTTTATAATTGGCTTCGTAAACTCCGGTGCGTGTTCTTGGGGTGGAAGATGCCTTCTTGGATCGGGGATATGTCTCCTGTCCGCTACCGCATGCCTTTCTGCCGCGACAGGCCTCTCGTACCCTCCTTCCCGTTTCCCGATATTACCAACTCCCGCTGCTGAAGCACTACTGCGGGTGGTGTTTTTCCTTTCTTTCCCTTCTCTCTCTTGAGGCGCCCCTTCTTCGTTCATTCGCTCCTTGATCAGCTTCTCCACTTCGGTACGCGGACGGGCATATAATCTCCGTGATGATTCAATCACCTTGTCGCGAGAAGACACCGGAGGAAGTGCGATGGGAGGGAGCGTCATTGCGGAAAACGGTTTTGAGCTCACTCCGTCAATCATAAGTTTGAGGTAGATCTGCGCAAAACCCAAATTCACAATATCTTCCGCCATAAAAGTCGGCGCAAATTCTTTTTCAAATATGTCCGCGTCAAAGCTCCCGACACGAAATACGATCATCGTTCCTACGTTACCGAACACGGCGCTCCGTACCTCCTCTTCCATTTGCTCAATGTATTGGTGTGCGATGGTAAGATTGAGCTTGTATTTTCGCGCCTCAGATAAAATATCCGCAAACGATTTGTTGGCAAATGATTGAAATTCATCCACAAAAAAATAAAAATTGGGCTTCGCGGCAAGTTCATGGTTGGAGAGGTCGGCGCGGGACATCGCGGCAAGATATATCTTGGTGATAAGCATGCTTCCGAGCAGATTGGTATTACTCTCCCCGATGCGCCCTTTGGAGAGATTCATGATAAAGATCTTTTTGTTGTCCATGATATCGCGGATATCAAACGAGGATTTCGGCTGGCCAATGATATCTCTGATGAGGGGATTGGAAACAAATTGCCCCACCTTGTTCTGGATCGCCGGCGTCGCCTCTTGCGCATAGCGGTCAGAATATTTTGCAAACTCATCAACCCAAAATGATTTGATGGACGGGTCGGTAACGTTTTCCACCACTTTTTTTCTGAATTCCTTGTTCACGAGCATTTTGTTGATATCAAGAAGCGTAGAACCTGGATATTCCAGAAGCGCGAAAAGTGTATTGCTCAAAATGTATGCCATGCGGGCACTCCATGCGTCCGCCCATATTTTCTCAAACGCACTCATGAGACCGGAAACCACGAGATGACGCTTGTCGTAACCCACGTCCTCCATCACGTTGAAAGAAATGGGATGCTCCATGTCAAACGGCGCGAAATAGACAACGTCCTTGATGCGATGTTCAGGGATATAATCAAGAAGCTTCTCGGCCGTTCCGCCATGCGGATCAATGAACGCAATGCCGTTGCCATTTTGGATATCCTGCACCGCCATATTTTCAAGGAGTGTAGACTTCCCCATTCCCGTCTTACCGATGGTATAGACATGACGGGTCCGGTCGCTTGCTTTAATGCCAAACTTTTCTTTCTTGTTGCGGAAATCAGTTTCGGCAAAATAGGTGATTGGGTTCTTTTCATCCATATATAGGTAAAGTATATCGTATATGGTATGAAAGAAAAAGCCGCGCGTTAAGCGTGGCTTTTTTACAAAAACTCCGGCGAAAGTATTCTTTTCTACTCTTCATCAAGCGCGCCGACAGTGTAGCGGTTGGAAGGATCCCATATCATCCATGAGGTAAGGCCCGCGTCATACACGGCCTTTTTTTGCGCCTGTATTTCCGGGATGTCGTAATTGCCTCCGTAATCAAAGTCCTGAATCCACGGACGCAACTTGAGAGGGCTTGTGCTTGCCGCAATGAGACGTGCTACTCCCTTGTCCATGGAAAATTTTACTATTTCGTAAGGATACTTGTTGGGATTCTCGTACCCATTGAAGTTCTTGGGGTAGTGCGAAGGGTACACCATCGGGGCGATAAAATCAAAATACGGCGCCGCGAGCTCAAGCACTTGTCCGATATTCAAATCGTCACTGTTGGTCATAGTCATGCCGAAAAGATCGGCTGAAAGCACCACGCCTGTCGGAGAAAGTTTCCGATGGAGATAGGCGAAAAAATCTTCAAGGAGAGATGCTTTACCGGCAATGGGATCCTCAAGGATCTGTTTTTCACTTAGGGGATAATAAATATCCTTCATGTTTCCGTCCGAAGGAAAACGCACATAATCAAAGTTAAGTTCATCAAAACCAACCGCGTATGATTCTTCTCCGAGAGCTACGATATAGTCCCAAAATTCTTTGGCGTTCACATCAACAAAAGAAAGCCCTTTATAATCTTTCCATACGGTTTTATCACTTTGCTTTTGAACCGCAAGTTCCGGGTATTTTTTTGCAAAAATAGGATCTTGAAAAACCGAAATGCGTCCAATGACATAAATATTTTTATCATGAAGATAACCGATGAATTCCTTGATGTCGGTAATGCGCCGCTCGGAGGCGCCGACCTCTTGCAAGATCGGGTCTTCCACCTCAAAAGCGATTTGACCGCTGTAATCCTTGATATCAAGAACGATGGCGTTTATTTCCGTCTCGTCCACAATGTCCACAAGTCTCTCACGCAGATCCCTCGTCCCTCCCACCCAACTGGTCATATAGATCGCTTTGACCGCGGAAGGAGTGGGCACATGAGTAACGACGAACGAAGGTTCCAACTCCGGCAAGACGGCATCAATGACCCCTTCCGTACCGGTAAGAATAGCTGCCGGCGCGGTTTCGTACTCCAAAGAAAAAAGTGGGGCACTAAAATATGTTAAAGAGAATAACGCCGCCACGAATATCCCCGCAATCAAAAATTTTCCTTTATTCTGTCTCATTGGTAATTAAAATTACTATGCTTTCATGTTTTCTTCACTTGGCGCATCTCCCGTCTGATCTGTCCCTCTTTTGTGGTAAAACTTCTGCTCATTATCAACGAACGCTCCTGTTTCATCGGGAGCAGATAAAGAGTTTCGGTCATCTTGTTTTGCTCGCCTCCCTAAAAGAAAGGAAACCAGAGCAATCGTAATACCAAGAATGGCGATGACTGCATCCTTCACGCTGCCCGGGAAACCCAAAAAAGGCATGATAGCAACAATGAAACCCATCGTAATAAGAAATTGTGTCTTGGTCATGGTAGTTAAAAATTTATCTTAATTTCAGTCATTATACTCCATAACATATAATAGCTGAAATCCACATACTAAAAACATATGACAAACAAAACCTGCCTCTTTCCTCTTTGGCGTCAATTGTGTCTACTTGCCTGAAACCACGACCACAAACTCTCCCCTAACCTTATCCGGATTCTTGGTAAAATAGTCCGCGATCTCGGCGGCAGATCCTGAAAGAAATTGCTCGTATATTTTAGTAAGCTCGCGCGCTAAAACGATCTGTCGACTCACGCCGATGTGCGAAGACAATGACGCAAGCGCTTTTACAATGCGATGAGGAGATTCGTAGAACACCGTGGTTTTTTTTGAATCTGCTATTTCTTTAAAGAGTGTTTCTCTTCCCTTTTTGTGTGGCAGAAACCCCAAGAACACAAATTCTGACGCGGGAAAACCGCTCGCAGAAAGTGCCGCAATAACGGCAGAGGGACCCGGTATCGGAACGATTGACACCTCTTTACCGAAACGCTTTTTCACCTGTGACACCAAAAGCACGCCGGGGTCCGAGATGGTCGGCGTCCCCGCATCAGAAACCAGTGCAAGATTCTTCCCTTCTTCCAAGAGTCCGAATATCTTGTCTACCTTAGACAGCTTGCTGTGCGCGTGATAGCTCATGGTCGGTGTTTCAATCTCGTATTTTTGCAAGAGCTTCTTGGTCACTCGCGTGTCTTCACACAAGATGAGGTCCACCTCTTTGAGCACGCGAATCGCCCGAAGCGTGATGTCTTCCAGATTCCCTATGGGTGTCGCGACGATATAGAGTGTTGGCATATGTGTCATCCTATCTTCCAACCCAACTACTATTCAAAGTAGTGAGGGAGAAGTGAACGTGTTCTTCTTTATGTGCTGTGGCGGATGCCAGGGCCTGAACCTGGCTCGTTTGCTTTCCAAGGTGCGCGATCCAGGAGTCGAACCTGGGACCCCATCAGTATCAGTGATGTGCTCTACCAACTGAGCTAATCGCGCAAGTACAAAGAATATACCAAAAAAATCCTTATATGACAATGTAGAGCTCGTAAAGCCTGTGCTTGCAAAAACCTTTCAAAACCTCTACTATAAAAACGGGTAATTTCATAAACAATAGCAGGAGGTGGAACCTATGGGAGCAGGCAGGCTAAGAAGAAAGCGTGAGTGGAACGGTGAAATTCCACTCACAAAACCGGCCCAACTGACAAAACAGCCGATGGGCAGATCTTCGCAAAATCAACCTCACATAAGAGGTGTCACGCGAGAGACAAGAACACGCACAGACACCCCTCAAAGAGAGTCTCAAGCAGTAAAAAGTGACCGTATGATCCGAAAGGCGCAGAACAAAGACCGCGCCACATGGCCCCAAAGACGAGTGTGTGTTTCTCGTCCAAACAGTAAGTTACCTCTCTTTCGTTCTTAACGCACGTCAAAAAACGTACTCATAATAGTTTAAAGAAGACCGGAACATCATTTTAAAATAGAGCCCGCTATAATTACTTATAGCGGGCTTTTTCTTTATGGGTAAAATGGGTCCAAAGGGATAGCCGGCGTGTGGAATTACCCTCCCAAACTACCGGGCGACAACCTACTGAAGAAACGATACAGAGCAAAGAAAACCGTCGCAATAATAACCATGGAAACGATAAGCTCTCCGTGCTCGTTTAATACCTCGCGCAATAACTTCATATTCACCTCCTCGTTCAATTGGCATTCATCTTGCGAATGACCAGTGTCATCACACAAAATCCAAAAATGCTGATTCCAACTCCTGGTAAAAAAGAGCCTGTTGCCCCAATAGACTCAGTACCGATCATTACCATTACTAAACCAAAGGGAAACAAAGTATATGAAAATACTCCACCCGTTGTGTTTTTTCGTTTCCAGTATTTTGCACGCTTCCGCATAGTACCCCGTTTAAAAAAGAACTGATCCTTATTGATGTTTACTTGGTACATACTAACACAACGAAGTACTTTCTCAAGGGATGTACGATACGACGCGCAAGAAAACTCCCCTTTGTTTTGTAAACAAAGGGGAGTTTTCAGTCTAGGCGCGCATCTAAAAAAGAGATAGCAATTTTTTCTTTTGTTCCGTTCTCCCGGTCTTTCCCGAACGTCATCCGATCTTTCTCGGATGTCACATTGCTTTTAGGATATCCAATGACGATCCATTGTGCGCCAATGACACACAGTACCGACACTGCCATCACATACATGGTATCTGATGACTGTATTTTGAAATATTCCACGACCAGCTTCCGCTAGCCGTGCCTTGTTACGACTTAGTCCCTGTTACCGAGTTTACCGTAGGACGCGCGAGGCGCGTACTTCGGGCACTCCCGGCTCCCTTGACTTGACGGGCGGTGAGTACAAGACTCGAGAACGTATTCACCGCAGTATGGCTGACCTGCGATTACTAGCGATTCCAACTTCATGAGGTCGAGTTTCAGACCTCAATCCGAACTGAGGATGCCTTTGAAAGATTAGCTCAGGGTTACCCCGTCGCAACCTGTTGTAGCACCCATTGTATCACGTGTGTAGCCCAAGACATCAAAGGGACATGCTGACCTGGCGTCATCCTCGCCTTCCTCCCCATAAAAGGGGCAGTCTCGCCTGACACTTATAACAGACGATGAGGGTTGCGTTCGTTTCCCCACTTAAGGGAACAACTCAAGCCACGAACTGACGACGGCCATGCATCACCTGCTCTGCCGTCCTTGTGAGAAGACTTTAGTTTCCTAAAGTCGTCGTCAGAGTTTCCAGTCTTGGTGAGGTTCTTCGTTTATCGTCGAATTAAACCACATGATCCACCGCTTGTGCGAGTCCCCGTCTATTCCTTTGAGTTTTAACCTTGCGGTCGTACTTCCCAGGCGGATGACTTAACGCGTTAGCTTCGCCTCCCAGAGGGTCGATACTCTGAAAAGCCAGTCATCATCGTTTAGGGCGTGGACTACTGGGGTATCTAATCCCATTCGCGACCCACGCTTTCGTGCCTCAGTGTCAGGAGTGCGCCAGTCTATTGCCTTCGCATTCGGTGTTCCCCATGATATCAACGGATTTCACCCCTACACCATGAGTTCCATAGACCTCTCGCATCCTCTAGTGACGCCGTTTCTTCCGCAGACCCGGGGTTAAGCCCCGGGATTTAACAAAAGACTAACGTCACCACCTACGCACCCTTTACGCCCAGTAATTCCGGATAACACTTGGGGCACTCGTATTACCGCTGCTGCTGGCACGAGTTTAGCAACCCCTTATTCATGAGGTAACGTCAATAGACTTCCTCCCTCATAAAAGATCTTTACATCCCGAAGGACTTCATCAATCACGCGACGTCGCTCCATCAGACTTTCGTCCATTGTGGAAGATTCTCGACTGCAGCCACCCGTAGGTGTATGGTCCGTATCTCAGTACCATCGGTGGGGGTCAGGCTCTCACCTCCCCTAGCCGTCATAGCCTTGGTAGGCTTTTACCCTACCAACAAGCTGATAGCCCGCAGGCCGTTCCCAAAGCGCCGGAGCTTTACTCCTGAGAGACTATCGGGTATTAATCCACCTTTCGGTGGGCTATTCCCGACTTTGGGGTACGTTCCTACGTATTACTACCTCGTCTGCCGGTCCCCTTGCGGGTCCCTCGACTTGCATGCCTTATCCACGTCGCCAGCGTTCATCCTGAGCTAGGATCAAACTCTAATAAAAAATCAAAGCATCGTGAGATGTATGATTCTTAAATAGAACGGAACAAAAGAAAAAATACTATCTTTGTTCTTTACTCTTTGCTCTTTATTACTCTTTTTTATTTTTTGTTATGTGATGCATAAC
>JANLHH010000061.1 GCA_024654605.1 Patescibacteria group bacterium
GAAGGGAGGAGATGTCGCAGGAAAACTGGTAGTAATAGATAAGGACCAGGACACCGGCAAGCAGCTCAAAATTGACTGCACTAAATTCGGCTCAGGCGCGTACTCTATTCCCATTTCAACTGAGCATCTGAAATTCGAAACCAACGCGAAGTTTATACTGGTAATAGAAACTGCCGGAATGTTCCAGCGGCTTGTAAAACATAATTACTGGAAGAAAGCAAACTGCATACTAATCTCTATGGGAGGTGTTCCAACCCGAGCATGCAGAAGATTCATCAGGCGTTTATCAGAAGGAAAAAAGATCCCTGTTTATGTCTTTGTTGACGGAGACCCTTATGGTATCAGCAACATATACAGGACCCTTAAGGTGGGATCAGGAAATGCGGCACACATTAATCAGTATTTCTGCGTACCAAATGCGCGATACCTTGGCATAACACCGCAGGATATCATTGATTACAAACTCCCGACCCATCCATTGAAAGACGTCGATATTAAGAGAGCAAAAGATGCCTTGAAGAACGACCCGTTTATAAAACAGAGCAAAGAGTGGCAGAAAGCAATTACCCAGCTATTAAAAATGGGTGTAAGGGCAGAGCAGCAGGCGCTGGCAAAACATGGTCTAAACTATGTGATTGAAAAGTACCTTCCCCAAAAGCTGAAGAAGGTTGACAGTTTTCTGCCATAGTTTCACGAAAAAAAAATTTATATTCTCACTCGGACGGACATCTCATTTCCAGGCTGTTTTTCATGCACTGAATCCTCTGAGTAGCCTGCTGGTATCACTACGAAGAATCATTATTTGTATCCTGTAACTTCATCAGAAAATTTTTAAGGGAGATCACGACCGTCTCTTTTTCAATGGGGAATTCATCAGCCCCTCCGTAAACAACATATCTATGTGATGCTCTCACATCCTCACACGCAACGTAAAACCCTTTTTTTATTTTTGGCACTACGCTGTTTTTTATCTCTATGGCCCACAAGTCTTTACTGGATAATTTGAGCAGCAGGTCAATTTCCGCACCCGCCGCCGTGCGGTAAAAATAAGCCTCTGCCCGGCTCGGAAGTACAGATAGTATATTTTCAATCACAAACCCTTCCCAGCTTTTACCCAAAACAGGATTGGAAAGCAGAGAATCATAGTCTCCTATGCTCAGCAGCCTGTGCAAAATACCGCTGTCGCGAATATAGAAATGAGGTGATTTGACAAGACGTTTTTTAACATTTGCATGCCAAGGCTCAAGACGGCGCACAAGA
>JANLHH010000141.1 GCA_024654605.1 Patescibacteria group bacterium
TATATCGGGACGAGCCCGGGGAGGAACCACACAATATTTTTGGAGTGAAACGAACAAAAATATTGATGTGAGTTGACCCCGATTCCCCCTATCCGCACATGAGTAAAAAAGGGTTCTTACGAGAATCCTTTTTTCTAGAATAAGAAATGCACAACAAGGAATTGATCTATAGAGATATTCCCCTTTAAAACCACTCATTTTTTACGGGAAATGAAACATCAGATAGAATTTATATTGTCCCTTATACCCATAAAACAATAAATTTTTAGAAAAGAAAGCTTTATTACCGAATAATAAGGGGAAAATGGTGGAAAACTGTGGATAAGTCGGTGTATATGTGTATAAGAGACGTCTTTTATTTCACTAAAAAATTCCAAAAAGACAATATACTTATCTCAATAATATGGCTTTAAATAAGAGTTATTACTCTCGCATAACCCTTATTGATGAGTCTTTTATTGGAATTTATAAAAACGTTTCACGTGAAACCAAATAAAAGGAATATTGTCAGTTACACGTGGAACAATCACTCGTGAAAAGAATATCCTTAAGAGATATTAGGAAAGTTTTTACGTACTACTTGAGTATATTGTTTCATGAATAACCTTACAAAAAAACACAGTCATCATGTTGGTAAGTTAGGAGAAGAAGTTGCTTGTTTGTTTCTTATGAAACACCACTTTGATATTGTAGATAAGAATTACCTTAAGAAGTGGGGAGAGATTGATATTATCGCAAAAAAGAGTGGTGTATTGCGGTTTGTGGAAGTAAAAACGGTTTCTCGGGAAAATATAAGAAACGTTTCACAGGAAACATTTGATAGCGATAGGCCGGAAGAAAATGTCCACTCGTGGAAGATCAAGAGACTCTACCGTACCATACAGAGTTATTTGATTGAAAAGAACATTTCAGATGAAACAAAGTGGCAGATAGATATTGTGGCTGTATTTCTTGATATGGAGAACAAAGAGGCTAAGATACGGTTTACGGAAAATGTCGTTTTGTAGGATTGAAGCATTGATGGATCCATAAAGGACACTAATTAAAATGTCCTTTATGGATAAAAGGTTGTAATTATTACCTAAAATGGTAAGATGTTTTACATTCTGGTAAGAGTGGATAGATAAATTAAAAAACGGGACGTGCGAGTAAATTGCAGCACGGCTAACATGTTAGCCACAGTCCCGTTTTCAATGAAAAGGGTGTAAGAGGAAAGAAGGAGATCAAAAAACGGGACGTGGTGTAACGGCTAACATCCCTGCTTTGGGAGCAGGTGACTCCGGGTTCGAATCCCGGCGTCCCGAATGTAACGAAGTGAAATGAAGGACGAGCAAAGCAACTGCTTGCTTTGCGCCCGGGATTCGAAGACCTTGAGTATATCGTGTGGAGGAGCACGATGCGAAAGGTGTACTGCTCCTGTAAGGAGAGAAATTCCCGGCGTCCCGAATGAAGTGAGGGCGAGAAACAATTGATTGTACTATAACATCACAATGCCTACATCATTCACACTAGATCAGTTTTATAGCATACCCTTTTGGAATTACATGTATTGGGGCAACGCAGTCGCGGATTATGCGATTGCGCTTGTTGCGTTCCTGCTTTTTTTGGTGCTTTTTAAATTCATACAGCTTGTTGCGCTCCAGCAACTCAAGGGGTTTTCAAAAAGAACAAAGACCGATATTGACGATACGTTGGTTGAGATCGTCGGGTCGATCAAACCTCCATTTTATTCTTTTTTAGCACTGTATTTTTCTTTCTTTTTTCTGGAGGTTCATCCGTTCGCTGATAAGATCCTCAACACTTTTTTGTTGATATGGGCGGTGCTTCAGGGTATTGTCGCCGTACAGATCCTTATTAACTATGCGGTGCATAAAAAATTCTTCAAGCCCAACGGTGAAGAAGTGGACCAGAGTTCCATTTCATTCCTGAAAATGCTTCTTAAGGTGGCGTTGTGGTTAGTTGGTTCAATGCTCATCCTTTCCAATTTAGGTGTGAACATCACTTCGCTAGTGGCGGGGCTTGGTATCGGGGGTCTGGCAGTCGCGCTTGCGCTGCAGAATATTCTCTCAGACTTGTTTAGCTCTTTTGCCATTCATTTTGACAAACCGTTCGTGGTCGGGGATTTTGTTATTGTCGGTGAGCATATGGGCGTAGTGGAAAAGATTGGCATTAAAACAACACGCATCCGCGCCCTCCAAGGGGAGGAGATAGTTATTTCCAACCAGGAATTGACTTCCGCGCGCATACAGAATTTTAGAAAACTGGAAGAGCGTCGCATTTCGTTTGACTTTGGTGTACTTTACGAAACACCAACGGAGAAGGTAAAAAAGATTCCCGAGCTTGTAAAGGGCGCCATGGAAGACATGATAGGTGTACGTTTTGACCGCTCACATTTCATGCGGTTTGATGATTCCGCACTGGTGTTCAGCACGGTGTACTATGTGGAATCAAATGACTACCTTGATTACGCAAACGCCCAGCAGGAGATTAATCTGAAACTTTTGGAGACGTTCACAAAAGAGGGGATCGTTTTTGCGTATCCAACGAGGACCATTCGTCTCGTGAAATGAGACTGCATTCCGGAACAGAAGCGGATTGAAGGAAGAACTTGACATTTTTGTGTCTCTTGGTATACTACAGGTGTTAAAGTCCGTTACGAAACGGGCTCATTTTTTTAAATTTTTCATAATTACATAACCATGCTTGATATTAAAATATTCAATTCAGCCCTCGAACAACTTGAGGAAGAGCGCGGAATTCCGAAAGAAAAGATAATAGAAGCGATTGAACAAGCCCTTGCAGCCGCCTATAAAAAAGATTACGGCAAAAAGGGTCAGATTATTCGTGCGTCATTTGATCAGAATTCTGGAAAAACCGAGTTTTCCCAAGTAAAGATCGTTGTTGATGATTCTACGGTGCGTATAGTTGAAGAAGACGAAAAAGAAGGCACCATGGCTGAAGAAATAAAAGAAAGCATGGAAGGGGAAAATGAGCAAGATCTGCGTCCGCGTTTTAATCCCGAACATCATATCCTCCTTGAAGACGCAAAAAAAATAAAGAAAGATGTGACGCTTGACGAGGAGATCGTCTTTCCTTTGGAATCAAAAGATGATTATGGGCGCATTGCGGCGCAAACCGCAAAACAGGTTATTATCCAAAAGATTCGAGAGGCCGAAAAGGTTTCGGTTATGGGCGAATATATGGGGAAGAAAGGGGAAGTGGTAAATGGTATTGTGCAGAGGGTTGAACATGGCAATGTGTTTGTTGATCTTGGTAGAACTATTGCTATCTTGCCGGCAGAAGAACAGATTCCCAACGAACGATACCGACAAGGAGGAAGGATAAAAGCATACGTGATAGATGTAACAGAATCTCCGCGAGGTATTAGTATCCGCCTTTCGAGGACGCATCCGCAGTTCATCCAGAAGCTTTTTGAGGTGGAAGCTCCAGAGATTGAGAGTGGTGTGGTAGAGATCAAAAGCATTGCGCGTGAAGCAGGCGCGCGGTCAAAAATCGCTGTTGCGACTAATGACGAAAAAGTTGACCCAATTGGCGCATGCGTTGGTCAGCGCGGTGTTCGCGTTTCTACCGTTACGAATGAGCTTGCGGGTGAGAAAATAGACATCGTTGAATGGTCCCCTGATCCCGCGGTATTCGTGGCTGGAGCGCTGTCTCCCGCAAAAGTTGTTGATATTAAGATAAACGAAGAAGAAAAGCGCGCAAAGGTAACCGTTTCCGAAGACCAGCTTTCTTTAGCAATAGGGAAGGGTGGGCAGAACGTCCGTCTTGCCGCAAAACTTACGGGTTGGAGAATTGATATTGAAGGGGCAGCGGGCGAGACTATTGCGGTAGTAAATGGAGAAGAAGTAAATATGGTAAATGACAACATTGTGCCGGAAGAAATAGAACCTGTGACAGAGGGAGATGAAACGGGAGTGGTGGAGGAAGAGATAGAAGAAAAAGAACTTGCCGAAGAAGTTGTTGAAGAAGAAACAGGCGAGGTGCGGCACACAGAAACCGAGGATATGGAGAACATTACACCGGAAGACGTTGAGGAAGCCATAGACGAGGAAGAGAAGAAAGAAGGGACTCAGGAAGACAGCGAAAAGTAAACTCTGATGGAGACCTTGTTTTTAAAAACAGAGGCCAAACAGCCGATGGTTAACAATAAATAAAATACGTATGAATTTATGGCACGATATTTCTGCGGGCGAATACGCTCCAGAAACTCTCAACGTTATTGTTGAGATCCCCAAGGGATCAAAAAACAAATACGAAATAGACAAAGAAACGGGGCTTATTGCGCTTGATCGCGTGGCGCATACCGCGCAAGACTTTCCTTACGATTATGGGTTTGCGCCACAGACGCTCTGGGACGACGGCGATGCGCTTGATGTGATAGTACTCACTACGCATCCTCTGGTTACCGGCATTTTAGTGCGCGTACGACCGATCGCTATTATGCGTATGATTGACTCGGGAGATTCTGATGACAAAATTATTGCTGTGCCGGTTGAAGACCCTCGTTTTGACAGCGTCTCTGACCTTGAGGATATTAACACACACACCCTCAAAGAAATGGAACACTTTTACTCAACCTACAAGAAAATCCAAAGAAAAGAGGTGAGCATTACCGGATTTGAAGGGAGAGATGCGGCGTATAAAGCGATTGAACACGCGCGTAAACTCTACAAAGAGAAGTACGCGACCAAAACCACATAGTTAGTTTCTGTGGATAACCGCCATGATACCCATCATGGCGGTTATCACGTATAATGAAAAAAGATGTAAATTGCAGTGAATCAGAGTATTTTCAGAATTGATTTTACCTTTTTAATAGAAAACTAAAACTTATCGCAACGAGCGAGTAGGAGATTACATTATGAATACATTGGTAAAAAATTTTAAATGGACAAAGAAATTCTCAATATTCTTATTAATTATTGTGGCGATGCTTGCGTTTAGTGCCAGTCGAGCATTTGCTGAAGAAACAGGAAACACCGCGGGAACTGCTGTTGGTAATGAGGAGGGAGAAAACAAAACGATGGATGGCACCGGTGTTTCAACGGAATTGCTCAAAAAGGCCCGTGAACAAAGGCAGGACGAATTGAAAAAAGAGATGGAAGCAAAACGGGAGGCGCAAAAGCAAACACAAGAAGGGAAACTGGTGGAGGCGCAGCAGAAACTAATGGAACGCGTGGACGCTTTGCGTGAAAGAGACCGTGAATATAGAGAGGGGACAACGACAGAAGCTACGAGCACCCCGCGCCGCATGCTTCTTGAGGAGAAGCGAATGGAGGTGGCGCAAAAGATCGGCGAGCGAAGAGAAGCCCTGATCACTGCTTATATGGAACGGATGATCAGACGGTTTGAAGCCGCTCTTGAAAGGATCACGAAGCTGGGCGACAGGTTTGAATCAAGACTTGGTAAACTTGAAGAGAATAACATTGATGTGGCTCGTGCAAGAGAGCTTCTGGATGAATCAAGGAATAAGGTAACGGAGGCGAAGGATAAGATAACGGAAACAGAAACGGAGATATACGCGGCGCTCGCCGAAGAGAATCCAAAAGAGGCATTTGGTAAAGTGAAAGAACTGCTCAATGGAGCAAAAGAAAAGATAAAAGAAGCGCATCGCGCGTTGGTTGAAGCGATCAAGGCGATTAAAGGACCTGAAAAAACTGACGATAGTAACGCAACGAGCACTGACACCCAATAACAATAAAAATTATCAGTAAGGCAAGAAAATAAAAACCATGGATCAAGAACAATTCAATCAAAACCAGGGAATGAACGTCGCCGGAGGTGAGTCGCCAAAAATGGACGTACCCCTCTCCAGCGTACCTGAAGAAAAAACGCATGTCGGCCCTTTGATCGGCATCATCATTATTGCCGTGGTGCTGATACTCGGCGGACTATATTTTTGGGGTCAAAAAGTGAACGATATAATACCACCCCATAAAGATGTCGCGAGCGATCAGACAGCAGAAAAAGTAACAGGACAGCCAGACGAAGCACTAAACGCGCTTGAAACACAAGGAGCCTCTGATTCTGTGGCGGATATTGAAGCTGATCTCAACGCAACGGATCTCGACGGACTTGACGCGGAGGTTGGAGATATAGAGGCGCAACTCGTTTTCT
>JANLHH010000142.1 GCA_024654605.1 Patescibacteria group bacterium
GTAAATACCAGGAAGAATGAATATAGAACCGGCTATCCAGCAGGTAGCTATCCACAAAATCGATGACTGTACATGCCAGCTACGCGTAATAGTTATCTGTAAAAGTTCAGAAATGTTGTAGCCGAAAAAAGTAGTAAATCCGACAAAATCATGAATCGTCAACACACCGGCCACTATCTGTATAAAAAACAGCGCAACGGCAACCACAAAAAACTTGTATGTTGCACGTTGGCTTGCCGTAGGGGCTGATGCGTCAACGCTCTTATTGTTAACAGGGTTTTCTTTGACTTGTAACTGCGAGGTCTTGGAATAGTAACTATAAGTACAGAGAACCGCACCCAAACCGAAAATCAGAAACAGCATTCCGATAACGCTCCACAATATTACCGACGGTGTCGGAGTATTCCCGGCATATTCATCAAAAGGCCAGTTATGTGTATAACTGGATTCACCACCTGGTCTTTCTACCGCACAAACCCACGCACCCCAGAAGAAAAAAGCCGAAAGGTCTTTGAGTTCAGCATCGTCTGTAATGTAGCCTGCCGGTGTAAAAGCTTCCTTGTGATCTCCCTTGAATTTTGAACTATAGTATCCAACCAGTCGTTCCGCCGCATATGCCTGCCCCTCGGTAAGGACAACAATATTTCTCTCCCCATCGTAGCGATTTGCCTTGAGTTCATGCTTCACTCTGACAGAGATACCATCTTTTTCTATTTGAGATAACTCATCCATATTGCCACCCGCAGTCTGTTTGCCATAGAAATCGTTCATCTCAACCGCAACACGGTGGAGAGCTTCGGCAGTAAAATCGGGTCCGCGAGCAGCACCATCACCAAACATGCTTCCGTATTCCATCAAAGCATATCTTTGGAAGACAAGTTGTCCGCGTTCGACAGCAGCCCGTTGAACAATTTCGACCCCTGAAGGTGAAATATAATCAGGTTTTGGAGGCGCATCTTTGTACGTACTGATACCCATAAATATAACACCGGATGCGCCTACAACCA
>JANLHH010000154.1 GCA_024654605.1 Patescibacteria group bacterium
CTTCCTCCCTGATGCGCGCAAACCATTCCTCGCGTTTGTGTGCCGAAAGTTTCTTTGAGTCTTTGACAGCGCGGAATAAGCGCGAGAGTTCGCCTTTAGGAAGCATGCTTGCCACCACTCCCACCGCCACGGGTCCAGCCACGGGTCCTCTTCCCACCTCATCAATACCAATCGTATATTTCACGCTCCGTAGCATATTCTTCATATTGCTATCATAACAGATCCATAACAAATGTTGGGGACTTTTTTCTTTCTGCTATAATGATGGGGTCATGGATACGAAATTCATACACCTCCATACCCATAGCCACTATTCCCTTCTTGACGGGCTCTCAAAGATTGACGAAATGGTGGCACTCGCAAAAAAATACGACATGCCGGCACTCGGGCTCACTGATCACGGCAACATGCACGGCGCCATTGAGTTCTACAAAACATGCAAAAAGAATGGCATCAAGCCGATCATAGGTCTTGAAGCGTATGTGACGCCGGGGTCTCGCCACGACAAGCGCGCCGGGATAGACACGACGCGTTTCCACCTTACGCTTCTTGCTAAAAATAATACCGGCTATAAAAATCTCATCAAGCTCGTCACCTATTCATATCTTGAAGGATATTACTACAAGCCGCGCGTTGACAAAGAGCTTCTACGAAAATATTCCGAGGGTATTGTTTGTCTTTCCGGTTGTTTCGGCGGCGAACTCTCACGGGCTTTGCGCGCGGGCAACACAGAAGAAGCAGAACGCGTCATGGTAGAACACCAAGATATTTACGGCAAGGAAAATTACTTCCTTGAAGTCATGCACCACCCGGGTGTTCCGGGTATCGAAGAGGTAAAGCGAGGTATCATCGCGCTCTCCCGGAAACATAATGTTCCTCTGGTTGCCACCCAGGATTCACATTATCTTTCTCACGAAGACAGCCGCGCGCACGAAACCCTCCTTGCCATTCAAACCAACACCAATCTTCAGAACGGTGATCGCTTTTCCATGAGCTCCGATGATTATTCGTTCATTGACACAAAAAAGGCTTTTGAATATTTTGAAGAAATTCCCGAAGCGGTGGAAAACACGCAACAGGTTGCCGACATGTGCGACATAGAACTTGAACTCGGCACCTGGGTATTCCCCGACCTTAAGATTCCTGAAGGGACCACCTATGACAGTGAGTTAAAGCGCCAAACTCTTGAAGGTATCAAACGCCGTGGCCTTGGGCAGACAAAAGAGGTCATGGACCGCATTGAATATGAATTTGATATCATCAAGGCAAAAGGATACTCTCCATATTTTCTGGTCGTAGCAGACCTTCTCAAATTCGCACGTGAGCAGGGCATATTAACAACCGTTCGCGGTTCTGTTGCGGGCTCCATAACCACTTATCTGCTCGGCATTACCAATATTGACCCGCTTGAATACAAACTGCCGTTTGAACGCTTCTTAAATCCGGAACGCCCGTCTGCTCCCGATATTGATATGGACTACGCGGACAATCGGCGTGATGAGGTCATAGAATACGCAAAACAAAAGTACGGTGAGGATAAGGTCGCGCAGATCGGCACCTTTGGCACCATGCTTGCCAGGGGAGCCGTCCGTGACGTGGCGCGCGCGTTGGGGCACCCCTACGGAGTCGGTGACCGTATCGCACGACTCATCCCCATGGGCTCCCAAGGATTTGCCATGACTATTGACCGAGCACTTAAGGAAACGCCGGAGCTCAAGGATATGTATAAAAAAGAAGCGGAAACCAAGGAGATCCTAGACTTGGCAAAACGGCTTGAGGGGTGCGTTCGTCATGTCTCGGTCCATGCCGCCGGTGTGGTTATTTCCCCCACTCCGTTGACTGATTTTGTACCGCTCCAACTTGATCCTCGTGGCGGCAAAGTGATCACCCAATATGACATGCACGCGGTAGAAGACGCAGGGCTTCTCAAGTTTGATTTTCTGGGTATCCGCAATTTGGCGATTTTGGAAAACGCGGTACGCTTGGTAAAGGAGCTTGAGGGTACGCACATAGATATTGAACATATCCCCTTTGACGACGTCAAAACATTTGAGATGCTCGCGCGAGGTGAAACCATGGGTCTTTTCCAATTAAACGGCGCCGGTATGACACGCTATTTAAAAGATCTCCGTCCTTCAACTATTCACGACATCAATGCCATGGTGGCGCTCTATCGCCCCGGACCGATGGAAAATATCCCGCACTATATTTCGCGCAAACACGGCAAAGAG
>JANLHH010000155.1 GCA_024654605.1 Patescibacteria group bacterium
GGAACGGATCGGTTTTTTCAACCATGTGACTCTGGCAGTCACGCCTGAGCGTCTTTGCCTGGGCGTGTTAGACGCCTCTATGTGGGCACGCGACTTTGAAGACCTCAATAAAAATGACAAGCGCAAACAAAAACCTATCGAGGAAAAGGAAAGTCATCGTTGGCTGGAAGGTTACCGTAAACTCTGTGATTTAAGCGAACAAATACCCGGCACAATACTCGTAAGCATTTCAGATCGGGAAGGTGATATCTACGAGTGTTTTGTGGAAACCGTGCGCAGGGAGGGGCGCAGGCGGGCTGAATATATAATTCGCGGTTGCCAGGACCGAAGTTTGCCTGAGAAGTTGGAAGATGGATGCTATAAAAAGCTGATGGAAGAGGTATCGGGAAAACCCGTTTTAGGAGAGGTGGAATTCAAGCTCCCAAAAGCAGAGGGACGTCCCTCCCGAAGGGTGATCCAGTCGGTGCGGGTTGGCCGTGTTCGACTCAAGCCTCCGTATCGCAAAGGCGAAAAACTGCCTGAAGTGGAAATCAATGTGGTATTCGTGGAAGAGAACAATCCTCCTGAAGGAGAAGAACCGATCACCTGGTTGTTGCTCACCAGCCTTCCCGTAGACACCTTTGAGCAAGCTTGTCTCGTGGTGGAATATTACCTTTGCCGATCTGCCTGTTGCAGACAGGTGGCAGATAGAGATATATTTTAAAGTATTAAAGAGCGGCTGCAAGATAGAAGACCGCCAATTTGAGACGTCGGAACGTATCAAACCGTGTATTGCACTTTATATGATAGTGGCATGGCGGGTATTGTTTGTTACCATGTTTGGAAGGGAATGCCCGGATTTGCCGTGTACGGTTCTTTTCGAGGATGATGAATGGAAATCCGTTTATGTGATTGCCAAAAAGGAAGCTCCACCTGAAACCCCGCCTTCTCTGGGAGAGTTTACCATAATGGTTGCCAGCCTGGAAGGTTACCTAAATCGCAAATGCGATGGCCCACCAGGCCCCAAAACCATGTGGGTTGGCCTACAGCGAATGGTGGACTTTGCATTGGCCTGGAAATCCTTTGGACCAA
>JANLHH010000158.1 GCA_024654605.1 Patescibacteria group bacterium
ACGTCGGATTCAATGCCGAACGATTGCGACTCTTCCACGGTCACCACGCCGTCTTTCCCCACCTTCCCGATCGCTTTGGCAATAATGGTTCCAATTTCTTCCGATTCAGCAGATATCGTGGCGACTTGTTTTATTTCATTTGTTTCTTTGATCTCCTTGGCGATTGAGCGCAACGCCTCCACTACTCCCTTTGCCGCAGCCTCAATGCCGAGTCGAATACCCATCGCGTTCACCCCTTTGTTGGTCTGCTGAAGTCCTTCTTTTATGATCGCTTGGGTAAGCACCACAGCCGTAGTGGTACCATCCCCCGCAGTGTCGTTGGCCTTGCTTGCGACTTCCTTCACGATCTCCGCTCCCATATTTTCAAATTTATCAGGGAGCGTAATTTCTTTGGCAATAGATACGCCGTCGTTGGTAATGATCGGCGTGCCGTAGCTTTTTTCAAGCACCACATTTCTGCCCCGTGGTCCAAGCGTGATCTTCACCACATCAGCAACAATATTAACTCCTTTGGAGAGTGCCGTACGCGCATCTTTATGAAAACGAATTTGTTTGCTCATAGGTAATCAGAATAGGGTTATTTAATAATCGCCAATATATTTGACTCGCTGATGATAAAATATTCCTCTCCGTCAATCTTCACTTCATCGGGGCTATATTTTGAAAAGAGCACTACGTCCCCTTTCTTTACGGTAAGCGGAATAATCGTTCCGTCATCCGCTCTTCGTCCGGAGCCTACTGCGACGACAACACCCTGTTCCGGTTTTTCTTTGTTGACCGTTTCAGGGATGATAATACCCGATGCTGTTTTTTTACTGCTACCATCAGACTTTGGTTTTATCAAAACCCTCTCACCGAGCGGCAAAACATTGATTTTTTTCATATTCATAATGCCGAAGATTACATAAATTACTAAAAGGCTACCGTCTCAAAGTAGAAAAATTATACGGCATTTGAGGCCATAGTCAATATATTCGGCCTACCGGTAAGTAGGCTCGTCAACCCTTAATGATTGTGTTATTCTGGCGGCAGACCTGCCTGCAATAAGCGGGTATACTACGTTCATTTCACCACAGGAGGTTCTACTCATGATTTCCTATAAAATACTGGTGACCGCCGAAAACCCGGAAGATTCTTGGATTTTTGTGGACGGTGCGCGCTTTTCTCTCTCCAAACTCGGAGAAGACAAAGATGGGCTACGGATGGTGCTCACGGAAATGCTCGAGCACTTTGCTCAAGAAGGCGTGTTGAAGGTCAAAGCTTTCTCTACGCAAAACGAAGGGAAAAAAATCACCAACCTCGCAGAACTGGTAGCCATTGAGGTGCTTTTGGGGACAAAGGACAGTTATCACAGTCCGCAAAATGTTCCGGGGTATCTGATAAAAGCATTCGCGCTTCTCACCTGGGTTCACAGTGAGCACTTCTTTAGAGAAGAGCGCTTCGGAAGTTGTACGTGTGTGGTGTGTAAAGACACCACAAACGGCAGAGAAGGACCCCGACCCAATCTTTCGGGAAACCAGATCTTCTTTTGTCCGGCACACTGCCTGAACCCTCAATGTTTCTCTCACGAAATAGAACGGATGATTGACCTCAATTACACAATTCCCGAAGAAGCGTACGAGGAGGAGCGAAAACGGGAAGCATTCTCCAGGGATATTAACGGGTTTGCGCAACGCCCCGAGATACGCGACATGTTTAATCGTCTGCCAGGGAAAATAGAGAAAAAATAGTTCAAACCATGGTTTACGGGCGACACCAAAGTGTCGCCCTTTTTCTATCCGCAGTCCCCATTGCGTTTCCCGTAAACCCTGCTATAATGCTTTTTAAATGGAATGGGTAACTAATATACTGCCGTGGGCACAAATTACTCTCTCTGTGCTTTTAGTAGCGACCATCTTGCTGCAGCAGACGGGAGCAAGTCTTGGCGGCGCGTTTGGAGGATCAGATAACAGCACCGGTTTCCACACTCGCAGAGGCGCAGAGAAAGTGCTTTTTTATGCTACAATCGTCATAGCGATTCTTCTTGCCGCCTCGGCTCTCTTAGCTCTCATTGTGTAATTTTTTATCTTGAGCAATCCGGAGCGATCGCTTACTTTTTTCTGGAGTGAGTACGACACGCGATCGTCATTTCATTGCTCTTCCTACTATAGTGAACAATCATCTTTTCAATTCACCTGTGCGCTCTCGCGCATTTGTGCAAAAAATAACCCGTATCATTGCATCATTTTCTCGCATCGAACGAATTGCGTTTTTTCTGTTTGTCTGGCTCTTTGTCGTAAGCTTTTTTGTTCTGTTATGGAATATTAATAAATCATTTTTAATAGAAATCCCGGCGGATGGCGGATCTCTTACTGAAGGCATCATTGGGGCACCTCGCTTCATCAATCCGCTTTTGGCAATTTCCGATGCGGACAGGGATCTCACCATACTCACGTACTCGGGCCTCTTGCGCGCAACGACTCTGGGAACCCTTGTTCCCGATCTTGCGCAAGAATATTCCATTTCAGATGACGGACTGACTTATACTTTCGTACTGAGAGATGATATTTTTTTCCACGACGGCACCCCTATCACCGCTGAGGATGTGCTCTTCACGGTCACCAAAGCGCAGGATTCTGTATTGAAAAGCCCAAAACGCGCCAACTGGGATGGAGTGATAGTGGAAAAGGAAAGCGATAAGGTAGTGGTATTCAGACTCAAACAAGCATACGCTCCTTTTTTAGAGAACACCACCTTGGGAATACTGCCTAAACATATCTGGGATAAGGCTGACTCGGAACAATTCAGTTTCAGTCAATTTAATATCACCCCTGTCGGATCGGGACCTTATGTCGTAGATAATATTAAAAGAGATTCTTCCGGCGTGCCGGCATCCTACGACCTGCGTGCCTTCAAAAAATACGCGCTCAGAAAACCTTATATCACTGAACTTCATATCAGATTCTATGCGAACGAAGAAGAGCTGACCAATGCTTTCAAAAAAGGAGACATTGAGAGCATTAATGCGATCTCTCCCAAAGAGGCGGAGGCACTGAAAGAACAAGGATATCGCATAGAGCGTTCTTCCCTTCCTCGCATATTTGGTGTTTTCTTCAATCAAAACCAAGCGCCTCTTTTTACCGATATCGCGGTCCGAAAGGCGCTCTCGGTGGCGACCGACAAGGAGCGTATCATAAGCGAAGTACTCTCTGGTTATGGCACACCGATAGACAGTCCTATTCCGCCGGGATCCATAGGATATCTTGCTTCTGATAGTCAAATTTCGGCAGATGTTTCAGACGAGAGTTCAACTTCAACACCATCCCGAACAGATGAAGCGCGTGATATCCTTGAAAGAAACGGGTGGACGTTCAATGAAGAGAAGGGGGTTATGGAGAAAAAAACCAAAACCGCCACAACGGAACTCGCATTCGCGCTTTCCACGTCTGATGTTCCTGAGTTGAAAGAGCTTGGGGAGCTCTTGAAAGAACAATGGGAAGCGATAGGCGCGCGTGTTGACCTTAAAGTATTTGGAACGGGAGACCTTAATCAGAATGTTATCCGCCCGAGAAAATACGACGCGCTCTTGTTTGGAGAGATCGTCGGCCGTGATTCCGATCTCTTTTCTTTCTGGCATTCATCACAAAGAAACGACCCGGGACTTAATGTCGCGCTTTATGCCAATATTACCGCCGATAAACTTCTTGAAGAAACGCGTACTATTTCAGACACCGATGAACGAATCAAAAAATATCAGGAATTCAAAAAAGAGATCGCGCGCGACATACCGGCTGTATTCATCTATGCTCCTGACTTCATATATGTACTCCCGCAAAAAGTTCATGGGGTCGCCGTCGGGTCAGTGAAAACACCATCGGAAAGATTCCTGAACATATCTGAGTGGTTCATTGAAACCGACCGCGTATGGAAGTTTTTTGTTGATCAACCGGTATCCTAACTATAGTTTTCATTTTTATCACTTTATTATTTATTAATTTTTACGTTTCTTTGGGCATATAACCCCAACGAAAACAACATTCGCATAACGAGTTTCTCGCAAATATACGGATAGTAAAAAAGATACTTTTTTCTCTTATCCGTACACACGCACCGATTCGCTATTCGCAACATATCTATGAACAGTCAAAACAAAAATACAGGGAGACATTCGGGGTCGTCCGGCCACAAAAGAAGCCTCCATGGAGGGAACAGTAACGGAAAGCCGGTGCATACTCCGCGTGGAGGGCAAGCTGGACAACATCACCCACGAAGAGGGGCGGAAGCTTCCGGGGGTGGCGGTAGTTCACGACGAAGAGGACACGCAGGCAGATCAAGAAAACCAACACCGCATGGAAAATTATTGTATACGAAAGCGTCTACAAAAAAAGAGGATATCATACCGGACATCGGTGAGAATATTCGCATCATCCCCCTTGGGGGCGTTGAAGAGATCGGGCGCAATATGACGGTCATTGAATACGGCAATGACATCGTCGTGATTGATATGGGATTTCAGTTCAAGGAACCTGACACGCCTGGTATTGACTACATCTTGCCAAACACCAAGTATCTTGAGGAGCGAAAACATAAAGTAAAAGCGGTTGTCATTACCCATGGACATCTTGACCACATCGGCGGTATTCCTTACATTCTGGGAAGGATCGGAAATCCTCCGATCTACTCGCGCAATCTGACTACGCTCATGATCAAAAAACGTCAGGAAGAATTTCCTCACGTGCCAAAGCCGGATGTACGCGTCGTTGAAAAAGACGATACGATCAGGATTAGTGACACGATGTCTCTCAAATTCTTTGCCGTGACCCACACGATTCCGGACGCCATGGGAATCATCATACAAACACCGCATGGTAGCATTGTACACACGGGAGATCTGAAACTGGACCATGTAGATGGCGTACCTACGGAAAAAGAAGTGGATGAGTTTAAGAAATTTGAAAAAGAGAATGTGCTTCTGCTCATGGCCGATTCAACCAATGTTGAGCGACCCGGTTTTTCCATTCCGGAAGACATGGTGAATAAAAACATTGATGAAATCATCGGGAGCACGACTGGGCGTATTATTATCGGAACATTTGCTTCACAGCTTGAGCGTGTCATGAAAATCATTGAGAGCGCGGAAAAATATGGCAGAAAGGTTGTCGTGGAAGGAAGGAGCATGAAAACAAATGTGGAAATAGCAAAAGAGGCGGGTATACTGAAAGCAAAAGAAGGTACCCTACTCACAATAGAAGAAATGCATGCGTATGATCCCGGTAAGATTCTTATCTTGGCAACAGGCGCGCAGGGAGATGAATTTGCTACCCTCATGAGAACGGCAAACAAAACCCACAAACATCTCAAAATCACTCCCAAAGACACCATTATCCTCTCTTCCTCCATTGTACCCGGTAATGAACGAAGTGTGCAGAAACTGAAAGACAATCTCTCGCGCCAAGGAGCACGTATTATTCACTATCAGGTATCTGACGTACACTCTTCGGGGCACGCAAATCACGACGAAACACTCTGGATACATAAAAAGATAAGACCGAAATTCTTCATCCCAATCCACGGATATCATTACATGTTACGCGTTCATGCCGATATTGCCAAAGAAGCCGGTATACCGGAACACAATATCATCATCCCTGATAACAGTATGATCATTGAGATCACTGAAAACGCCACGAGGATAGTGAAGCTCTCTGAAAGCGCGCCGTCCAGCATCGTGCTTGTTGATGGATTTTCCGTCGGCGACGTGCAAGATGTCGTATTGAGAGACCGGCAAATGCTCGCTCAAGACGGCATATTCGTTGTCATCGCGACAGTAGATCTCAATACTGGCAAGCTCCGCAAGTCGCCCGACATCATCTCGCGAGGATTTGTGTACCTGAGAGAATCGCAGGAACTCCTCCATGATGCGCGCCATATCGTCAAGAAAACCATTGAGGATTCGCTTGTGGGTATGCATCCGATAAACCTTGAATACGTAAAAGACAAAGTATCTGACGACATAGCCAGATTCCTCCTCCAAAAGACCGCCAAACGCCCCATAGTCATTCCGGTACTTCTCGGGGTATAATGGTGAAAAATGAATCAAAGACTCCAAAACGGAAAGAACGTGTTCTATGTCCTCTATCTGCTCGGGTTTATATTTACGGTCCACATGGCTTTGCCCGCATATATCAACTCAACCTTTTTGAGCGAGTACGCGACTGAACGACTGGTAGGCATCATTTACGCCATTTCATCAATCGGAATCATTATCGCTCTTGCAATCATTCCTATATTCTTGCGCAGATTTGGAAATTACCGCGTCATTACATTTCTTGCATTCATTCAAATACTGCTTCTCTTGGGGCTGGCATTTTTTAAGTCCATTTTTCTTGTTATACCGATCTTTATCGTCTCTCTGGTCGCCATCATGCTGATTGATTTCACGGCGGATATCTTTTTGGAAAGTTATTCAAATGACGGCGAAACGGGAAGTATCCGTGGCGCGTATCTTACCGCAAAAAATGTCGCCTGGGTGCTCTCCCCCATGATAGCCGGCTTTATACTCACTAATGGTGACTACTGGAAAGTATATCTAACGGCGGCTATCTTCATGGTGGTGGTACTTTTTCTCTTGGTATCAAATTTGAAACACTATAAAGACCCGGCGTATGAGCGCGTCCCCTTCTGGAGTACTTTCAAAGAAGTGTGGCTTAATAAAAGCATCTACAAGATATTCATGGCAAATTTTCTGCTTAAATTTTTCTTTGCGTGGATGATTATTTATACCCCTATCTATCTCCATGAATATATCGGTTTTGAGTGGAGTGCGATCGGCGTCATGTTCACCATTATGCTCCTCCCATTTGCGCTTTTTGAAATACCCATCGGAAAGCTTGCGGACACCAGATGGGGGGAAAAAGAGTTTTTGACCATTGGCTTTGTGCTCATGGCGCTCTCGGTGGGAACACTCACCTTTATTGCCGATGCGAACTTTATTCTTTGGACAGCACTGCTTTTTATAACACGCATCGGCGCAAGTATCGTTGAAATAATGACCGAAAGCTATTTTTTCAAACAAATAGACGGTACTGACGCCCATCTCCTTGGGTTTTTTAGAAATACCTATCCGCTTGCTTACATCATTGCTCCGCTATTTGCTACGGGAATACTCACGGTTATTGACTACCGTTTTCTCTTTTTGGTTTTAGGCGGCGTCATGTTACTCGGACTCCGCTATAGCTTGACGCTCAAAGATACGCGCTAATAGTAAGGATTTTATGAACACAAAAAAACCCGCAATAACGGGTTTTTATACAAAGAATAGTTTTTATTCCGTTGTCTTTCCGTCAAAGTGCTCCTCATTGGCAAGGGCGTCAGCTTTTGTTTTATGCACCACACCGTCTCGATGCTCTGGCGGAGAATAGACCGTATAGAGTTTCATATCTTCTTCGCCGGTATTAATAATATTATGTCTCGTGCCCGCGGGGATGACAATAGCATAATCATCCTCAATCAAATGCGAAACGCCGTCTAGTATGGCTTCTCCCTTCCCTTGTTCAAGTCGGATAAATTGATCAAGATGATGTACTTCCTCGCCGATATCCTCCCCGGGTTTGATATTCATGACAACCAGTTGGCTGTTTTTAGCGGTGTAGAGCACACGCCTGAAATACTCGTTGGCTTTCGTTTCTTTTTCTATGTTGATTACGTATCCTTTCATGATATTCATACGATTAACGAATAAATTACTGTATATCTCTCATTCTATATCATACTCCATACGAAAAAAATATTCCTATCTTTCTTTTCTACCTCCCTATGAGTTTTTCTGGGTGGTCGCCTCTTTGAGTATCGCATCTTGAAGCTCCTTGACCGCATTATCGTCATAGAGAGATATGGCAAACACGACAGGAGCGATCTTTTTCATTTTTTTGAGTATCTTTTCAAGACGTGCAGGCTCTTCAATAAGGTCTGTTTTGGTAAGCACGATAATCTCTTTTTTATTGAGGAGTTCCGGATCAAACGCTTTAAGCTCTTGGCGAACTACTTTGTACGTTTCTGCCAAGTCTTCGTTCTCAAGCGAGATCAAATGCACTAATATTCTCGTTCTTCTGATGTGACGCAAGAACTTGTGTCCAAGCCCTTTTCCCTCCGCCGCCCCTTCAATGAGCCCGGGAATATCCGAAATGATGTAGCCGTAGCATTCTCCTAAGTTCGGTTCAAGGGTGGTAAACGGATAATCTCCCACCTTTCCTCTGGCGCTCGTGAGTGCGTTTAAGAGGCTCGTCTTGCCGGCATTCGGCAATCCGATAAGTCCGATATCGGCAATAAGCTCAACTTCAATATAAAATTCCCCCTCCTCCCCGGGTCTCCCCGGAGTCCAGTCTTCCGGAGAGCGGTTGGTTGAACTTTTGAATGACTCATTACCCCGACCTCCAAAACCTCCCTTCAGTAAGAGTACGCGCTCCCCTTCCTCTTGTAGCGATATCTTTTTACCGGTCTTCAAATTGGTAACAATCGAACCGATTGGAAGCAAGATATCAAAATCTTTTCCATCAGCTCCATGACAGCTGTCGCTCTGCCCGCTCTGCCCATTTTCCGCCAAGAATTCTTTCTTGGTGCGGTATTTTGAAAGCAGGTGCACATCCCGAACAGCGCGAAGATACACGTTCCCTCCACGCCCGCCGTCTCCGCCGGAAGGACCTGCAAATTCCTTACTTTTCACGTGGAGCCAGCGAACAACGCCATTTCCCCCATCGCCCGCTCTTGCGTATATTTTTAATTCATCTACAAATGCCATAGTATATTATATGCTCTTTCGTAGAACTATAACACAAACGGAAGGTTTTGACCCCTCTTGCTTTAGTAATGGCAGAATATTAAAAAAGAACAGCTTTGCGCTGTTCTTTTTCCCTCTATTTCTTTGCTTTCTTTGGTTTCTTTGTTTCTTTCTTCTGCTTGTCTCTTCCTTTCGCCATAATAATGTGTGCGCCGGCCACTCCCGACGCGAGCTTCTTGGTTAACAATATCGACCCATTCTCTTAAATCATCGTAGTAAAACAACAATGAAAGACTACCCGTACGGCTTAAGCAAATTGTGTCTTTATTATATAGTATTTTT
>JANLHH010000159.1 GCA_024654605.1 Patescibacteria group bacterium
CTTCCGGCGTCCGCTCCCCCAATTCAGAAACCGCGTCACATCCATTTCGCTCTTGCCGCGAATCCGCATCCAGCGGGCAAGCTGTTCGGAGATGTCGTAAGTATCGTCACGGATGGGCAATGGCGGCCTCCGGTTAGAAAAGAGATAGTTGCTGTGACGGCTGTACCGCCGCTATTCTTGCTTCTGCGATTTCGACATTGTGCGGATCGAGTTCGATGAGAATGAAGTTCCGGTTGTTCCGCTTGCAAGCGACTCCGGTTGTACCGCTTCCGGCAAACGGATCCAAAACAATATCACCTTCCCGCGATACCAGCCCAATCAGGTACGATATGAGCGCAATCGGCTTCACAGTCGGATGATTATTATTCACGGCATGAACGCCCCGGTTTCGTGGATTGTCGCCGCCCGGATTGCCTTCTTTCCGTGAAGGGTCTTGCTGTTGTGGAATGATGGAATCACACCCGTAATTCCGTTCCGCTTTCGATGCTTTCGCGCAATAATAGAGCACCTGATAATCTTCTTCGGTGAACGGGCAGGACTTGAAGAAACGAGCGGCGGAACCTGAATCCGAGCGTTTAAGCGCGGCAGGTCTTTCTCCTTTTACCCATCCGTAACCCGGTTTTGAAGGCTCTGTTCCGCGCACATCGCCGCATTGCCCCGCAGAGTCCGGGAACATCGCCAGCACTTCCGGCGAGTTGTCGTGGATGAGGTTGGCCGGGAAACGCCCGGAAGGGTTTGCGGCTTCACCAAAACTACCACTTTTGAAAGATGATTCGCTGAATGATGTGCTGTCTGACGCCCTCCACTCATAATTTCCCTCCACCCTACTCCCGTCAATATCCATCGCCCCCGTTCCGTATTTCAGCACGTTCTCGACTACCGTTCCTTCAAGCGGTTTGCGGGCAACTATCCAATGCTCAATGGCTGGTTTTAAGGCAGTGCCAAAACCTTCCCATTCGCGGGCGAGGTCGGTTGCGGGTGTTCCTTTTGTTTGCGCACCCTTATTGACACCATGATAAACAGTGTTTCCTAATTCGTTTTCATTGTCAGCATCACCGCCATTGACACTTATTCCGATATGTCCGCCCTTTATAGAATCTTCTCTTTCCGCTCCCGCCGCCTTGTCAATGGCCTTGCTTATATCCATGCTCTTCGGGAATCCAGAGCCAAATGCGTAGTGGCAAATATCGCGAATTTCTAATCCGGAGTCCTCAACCGCTCTTGCCGTCCAATGTGATGTTCTCGGAAGCGCCCAAACTATCGCATAGCCTCCCGGCATCAGAGTACGTTTGACTTCGCTCATAATACCAGCAAGCCACGCAATCCACTGGTCACGGCCTCCCTTGTCTGAGTCCCATTTCTTTCCCATGAACGAAATTCCAGCGGGAGGATCGGTCACGCAGGCATGAACCGAGTTATCCGGAATCTGCTTCAGGAGTTCCGCGCTGTCACCGCAATGCACCATGTTCAACTCAAGCATCCCCGTCCTCCCCATAGGCCAGCGTCAACTGCACTTCGGCGGGCTTCGCTTCCGGTTTGCGCTTCCGGTATCTCTGCATCGCGAGCACTGCGGCTTGGAACTGCGGCGGGAACAGAACACCCGCGGAGGTCACGGTCACGATTTCGGTGTTTTACCCATTATGCTCTCCGGTTCCAGACAGCGAGGGCTTCCTTGCGCGATAAACTATGTCCACCCGAACACCCACACTTCTGCTGATTTGTACACTCAACCCAGAATGAATACCCTTGGAACGAACATAATTTTGCTTTTCCCCCACAATGAGGACACGTATCCGGCTCCTGCTGCGATAAACAGAACAGCTCTAAAAAGAATCCCATGTTATTGTCTCCTAATCATTTAAGCGAAGTGGCATGATCAAGGCCGTGAACTCAGGCGTTTCTCCCCCGACGGGCTTTATCACACACGCCGCGTTCGGCTCGTTCATTTCCATCTTCACCGTCGCCGTGTCTATCTTCCGC
>JANLHH010000064.1 GCA_024654605.1 Patescibacteria group bacterium
CATTGTGGTTTTATGACGCGTCGCTGTTTCGCGGAAGCCAATCAATGAGCTTTTTTCGGTGCTGATCAAGCGACCACAAGTCGCCGTGCTTAAAAAGCATGGTGTGCGCATCTTGGAACTTTTTTAACAGGAGGGCGGTTGCGCGCGGAAACCCCGCCGGCATATTCTGATTATAGGATTTCAAAAAATCGGCAAGAGATATCTGCATTTGACTCTCCTTTAACTTTTCTCCGTATTTTCTCATTGTTGATAACAATACCATAAAATATGCTTTATATCAATCTATTAACGGATTCCCGTATCCACATCAATAGTGAGCACGACAGGCGTGCCCGCCTTAATGTGAATTTGAAGTGGCAGATCGCTTGTTCCTCCGATTCCCTGATGCGCCATATCAATCCAATAATCTCCTTCCGGGAGAGTCGCGCCAAACTTCCCTTCTGCATCCGGAGTAAGTGTCGCTACGAGCGTCTTCCGGTCGGTGAGATAGACAAACACTTTTCGCACGGCAAACATTTCAGGTGTCGGATCACAGGACTCATCAATCCGCTGGACCGGACAAACAGGACCAATCGTCATGGTGCCTTGCAGTATGCCGGCGGCGCCTGTTTCCGATCTTGTGATATTGAACCGAAGTGGAATTGAAACTGAATCGGCATGTTCCGGTAAACCGGAAGGATTGTCTTTCTCCAAGACCAAGGTCCCCGTTTGTGTCGTAGGGGTATTGAAAGTGAGCACCGCCTCAAAGAGAACGAATTCTGTTGTCATCCAGTCACTCTGTGCTTGCGCGGGAATAACGGCGAGTTCTCTGCCGTTCGCGTCAAGAAGCCGTACTGGAAATGAAGCTTCAAAATACCAATTTCCTCTTGCTTCTCCGCGCACAAGAAGCGGGCTCTCTACCAGAGTATTCGGCAGAGGGAGTGTTATGCGAATTTTATCGTTCTCTACGGGATGAATTACTTCAGTGAACGACTTATCTCCCGCACGACATTGGCGCGGATAACTCTCCATCACCGGAAAACCGAGAAGAACGCACCGCTCAAAACTATCCGCCGCCTTGATCTTTTGCCACTGGAAAACAAAACACCAATCATCCTTGCACTGAAAAAGAAAGAAGGTTACGAATCCCGCGATAACTACCAATATTCCTATGATTATAATAATTGATTTAGTTTTCATAAATATTTCTTAAACCATGCTACCGCGAGCAAGGCCACCTGTTCAAGCGCTCCCGGCTCTTCAAAGAGATGCGTCGCGCCGGGGACGATTTCCATCTTTTTCTCGCAACGAAGCGCCGCAAACGCCTGTTCATTAAGATCAATGACGCCGTAGTCTTCGCCACCGACGATGAGAAGCGTAGGCGCGGCTACTTCCCCAAGTTCTTCCATCGCGAGATCCGGCCTACCGCCACGCGAGACGACCGCCGCGATACGCGAATGAAACCCCGCGGCAACTTGAAGCGCGGCGGCGGCACCCGTTGATGCTCCGAAGAGTCCTATGGCAAGACCT
>JANLHH010000161.1 GCA_024654605.1 Patescibacteria group bacterium
GTCCGCAATCGTTTCCTCTACCAGATTCGACGGAACCATATTTTCAATGATCTTGCGAAACTTTGATGGGTTTGTTTTGGCCATGCGCTCGTATTTCATCATGCTGGCATTGATAAGCGTTTCTTTACCGAGTCTGTCCATTCTCGCGAACCCGGTCTTTTGAAACAGCCAGTTCAGGGCTTCACTCATCTTCGTCGGGTTTGAGAACTCTTCGGCGATGCGTTCGATGCCGATCATGCGTTTCGTGTACTTACTCTTCCCGGTCACGACTTGTCCAAATGCGGTCAGGGTATTACCAACTCCTGCATTGTAAAATGAAAACGCCATATCGGTGATCTGCGTTATTGCCGCCGAAATGTTGCCAAGCGTGGTCATGTAACCGAAGCTCTTGAAAAAGTCCATCGCGCCCGCCGTGGAACGGTAATTGAAGAACGTTCGGAACAAACCAATGAGTTCGTTCTGCTGTTTCTCGTCAATGGCTTTCTCGTCAATGAGTTTCTGAACGTAATCGCCGACTGACTTATCGACATCGGCGTCATCGTTCGGAACCGAGCCTTCGACAATGGCGACCTTCAACTGCTTCCGGAGTTCGGCCTTCTTGACCTTGAAATCTTTCTTCTGCTTATTACGGAACTGTTCCATTTCCTTCTGGCGATCATCAAGATATTCTTTTTCGAGAGCGTCACGTTCTTCCTGAGACTTCCCAATAATACTCTTCTTGTATTCCTCGAACCGCTCTTTAATGGCGGTATCCTCAAACTCACGGTCTGCTTGCTGTTCTTCCATGAAATCACGCATGGTCTTCCGGTATTCTTTACCCGCACCCGCAGACGCTTTCTGCATACCGAAGAACTTCCGGGATTCAATGGCCTTGTTCATATTGGTGATGTACATGAGCAGGGCTTCGTCAGAGTCATGATAGAACTGGTTCAACTCGGAGTCGATAATGTCAACCTTCCGTTCCAGCATACTCCCGAACGCAGACAGATTGATCCGTTGCCCGCCGAATCCACGGAGTACGTTGTCGGCAATCTGCGCCCTGTCGGTATCGGAAAGCGGATGCTCGTTGCCCCTCTTGGTTTGTTCGGCTTTAATGGCCTCGGAGATTTGCCCCCACTCCTTCATGCCGTAGACGTGCTGCAAAAACCCGGATGGGTCTTTGATGGCGCGTGGATGCATGTGGCGGCGGTAGTCTATATCATAGCCGACCTCGATGAGCCGGTCGTAGATGTCATCCAATGTCTTTCTTAGCGCGGAATACTCCTTGCCGATGTCGTATTTGACAATGAGTTTTTGGAGCATGCGCCCATCAGCGTTCTTCCGCGCCAAGTCGAATCTGACTTTATCCGCCCACGGCATTTTCTTTTTGATGGCTTGCAAAAGCGGGAGAACCGCGTCATGATCTTTGAGCGTAACCTGATTCAAGTCGCTCCGGAACTTGCGGAACACGGCCTTGAGTTGAGGATTGATCTTCTCAAGCCGGGTGCTGAACGGCGTCAGGAACCGGGCAATGAAGCCCTCACTGCCCTTGTGCGTGAGGTTGTAGAAGCGGGACTTGAGCGGCGCGTGTTTCGCAATCTCTTCGTCGCTGTAGATGTCTTTGCGGGACTTCTGGCCGACACTGTAGCGAGTAGAGGTCCCTGCCGCGCTCTCTCCAAAGAACGGGCTTTCACCCTTCTTGAGTTGCGCAACGGCGTGGTCAACCGCTTTGTCGGTTATGGGTTGTGGGATCGTGTCGCTGTCTTTGGCGTTTAGAATCCAGTCGATTTCGCTCTTGCTCAGTGTCGGAACCAGTGTCGGAATCTCTATATCGCGCCCGTCAATATTCACGCCAATTATATACTCAGTCGCTACCCCGCCGTCAGGACGCTTTAACGCACCGAGCCAACCCATGCCTTTCTGCGTTCCGTCTTGCCTGAGTTTACTGAACTTCATGCCAGTTCGGGTTGTGCCAGTCGCTGCTCCCGCCAATGCCAGTCCAAGTGTCTTGAGAAAGTCACGGCGGTTCTGCGCCTGATACTGCTCATACTTCTCTTCCCCTTCAAACCCCTTCGTCGCCGCTCTCCCCGCCATCTTCCCAGACTCGATCCCTCTCAACACCCCTCTTGCCGTCACCC
>JANLHH010000167.1 GCA_024654605.1 Patescibacteria group bacterium
GATACCGGCGAGCAAGCGCTTGAGATCACGGAAAGTCTTGTCCGGTCGGGGAAACTTGATGTCATTGTCATAGACTCCGTGGCGGCATTAACACCGAAAGACGAGATTGAGGGAGACATGGGCGCTCATCATGTGGGAAAACAAGCGCGCCTTATGTCGCAAGCGCTTCGCAAACTCACCGCTATTGTAGACAGAACAAAAACTGTTGTTATCTTCATTAATCAGATTCGCATGCAAATAGGCGTCATGTTTGGCAACCCCGAAACGACGCCGGGCGGAAAAGCGCTGAAATTTTATACCTCGGTACGTCTTGATATTAGGAGGATCGCGCAGATAAAAAAAGGAGACGAGGTGGTCGGGGGTCGTGTGCGGGTGAAAGTGGTTAAAAATAAAGTGGCAGCCCCATTCAGGCAAGCGGAGTTTGATCTGTTCTACGGCGAAGGCATCTCACAGGAAGGAGAAATACTCGCATTAGGGGAACAATACGGTGTCATCAATAAATCAGGAAATTCATACGCGTACGGCGACACCAAGCTCGGACGCGGTTATGATTCCGCTCGCCTCTTTCTTAAAGAGGACAAAAAAATACGCGCCGAAATCTTGAAAGAGATCCAAAAGCATTTGGTTGAAACGATATAGACTCTTGATACTCCTTTCTATACACACATAGGACCGTCCTTCATAAGCTCAAGAAAAAAGCCGCTTGGTATCAAGCGGCTTTGGGAGTGTGGTGCTTTTGTAGTATGCGCTGTTTGGTGAATTCTTTTACTTTCCCGCACTCTTTCTCTTTGTAATCAAAGATGTCTTCTTGCGCCTCATCAACACTGATGATATGTTTTCTCAATGCTTCCACAAGCCACAGGCAACCTTTATGCCTACTGGAGAGAAATAGAAGAAAACAGTAAAGCAGTTCGTCGCGAGACCCGTCAAGAAAGAGTACCCCAAGTGCTTCTTCAACACTGAGAAGTTGTTTTTTTACTTTTTCAAGTACGCCCACGAAAGCTTCATTCTTCCACTGATATATCTCGGAGAGAAAGAGCGAAATGTCCTCCCTACCCGCCTGTCTTTGGATAAGAGGTCCATGCATAGCTGCTACCTCCATTGGTTGACTCTCTTTATACTACCTTTCACGAAAAAACGCGTCAACACGTACTCGGTATCTATGAAAATTTTGTAAAAACCTGACTTCTACAACCATTGATTTCATAGCCGCTGTTTAGTTGAAAGAAAACGAATTGTAAGATACAATGACTAGCGTTATGTTAGAATATAATGAAATTACCCTAAGAAAATATATCGTGTTGGACGGAGAACCCTATGAGGTCATCGGGTCGCATGTGTTTAGAAAACAGATGCGTAAGCCGGTCAACCAGACCAAGCTCCGAAGCCTCATCTCCGGAAAAGTGACGGAGCGCTCATTCGGACAGTCTGAAAAAGCGGATGAAGCCGACATTGATACGCGAAGCATCAAATATCTCTACAGCAACCGGGGTGAATTTTGGTTTTGCGAAGAAAATGACCCGAAAGCACGATTCACCCTGCCGTCAGAAACGGTTGGCAACAGCTTGAAATTCGTGAAAGTAAATACGCCCATAGAAGCGCTCGTCTTTCATACTGACGACACAGAGCGCATTATTGGCATCAAACCACCCGTAAAGGTGGAGCTCAAAGTCACCGAAGCGCCACCGAGCATCAAGGGCGACACCGCCCAGGGTGGCAACAAACAGGTCACACTTGAAACAGGCGCGTCCGTCAACACACCACTATTCATCAATACGGGAGATATCATCAGAATCAATACCGATACGGAAGCGTATGTTGAACGCGTAGAAAAAGCGGCGTCCTAAAAAATCACTCATGCCCCCCAAAACAAAAACCATCCCGATTATATCGGGATGGTTTTTGTTTTGGGGGGAAATTTTTACTGCGAAACGTATGGAAGGAGCCCCATGAAACGCGCTCTCTTGACCGCGACTGCCAATTTGCGCTGGTGTTTTGCGCACACTCCCGTCCGCTTGCCAGCAAGCAATCGTGCGTGAGGGTTCAGAAATTTCTTCAAAACTTCCGTATTTTTGTAGTCTATATATTTAATGTTGTTGGTTGAAAAATGGCACTGCATAGTATGAATTGATGTTATGTTTAGAATGGTATGTCGTCGGGATTAATATCTTCTTCGGGGTATTCAATGGTGTCAATTGACTCCGGCGCGTTGCCCTGATTCTTTGGTGCCCCCTCTCTTGGTGCTCCGGCAGAACTGTCGCTCCCTCGTGTTCCAAACTGCACCCTGTCGGCAACGATTTCCGTCCGGTAATTTTTTTTGCCGTCCTGTCCGTCCCAACTGCGTGTTTGGATGCGTCCTTCCACGAGCGCCGAGCTTCCTTTCTTTAAATACTGCGCGACGGTCTCCGCCTGTCTCCCGAATACCACAATATTATGATAGTCGGTTCCTTCTTGGCGCTTGCCATCCTTATCTTTCCATACTCTGTTCGTCGCTACAGAAAAGGAGGTTACTTTCATGCCCGAAGGAAGGGATTTCAGTTCAGGGTCGCGAGTCAAATTGCCGATGATGAATGCTTTATTGAGATACATGGACCGGTTTGTTTTTTACTGTGCTATTAATTCCTCAACGGCCTTATCTATCTCTTCTTCGTGTACTGCTCGTTGTATGGATGTTTGCGCATCTTTCGTTTTTTCTCCCACCGGGTCTTTTTCTTTTGCGGAGATCGGCTTCCGTGCGCTTGGCAATAAACTTTCTTTTGTTCGTTTGATGATCAAGAATCGCAGCAAGCGGTCGTTTTTTGTAAGCGCGGCTTTAACAGCGTCAATAGAGTCGCTTCCTGTTTGAAAGATGAGTGAGCCGAAATATCCGGAAGCAAACGTACTGTTTTTGCCTCCCAAAGCTTTGGTCATCGGATAAGCAAGAGTTATCATCGCGGCGTCTCCACCGGAAATAACAAGTCCGCTCTCTCCCACGGCGTCTTTTACTTTGGACACCTCTTCCCCTGTCTTTTCTTCAGGAATAGTGGGTACCAGAAGGAAACCCAACTCATAAATGCCGGCTTCTTTCTCATTTTGCCCTTCTTTCTCTTCTTTTTCCATGCGGATTATACTACCAGAATACAGGTAATCACGCAACTT
>JANLHH010000168.1 GCA_024654605.1 Patescibacteria group bacterium
CTCTCCAAACGTCTTGGTAATATTGAGCGGGATGTGAAGCGTGGCGATAAAACGGCGGCTCTGGAGAAAGAGGTGCTCAAAAAAGTTGAAAAAACACTAGAGGATGGGAAGCTTGCCAATTCGGTTTCTTTGGGGGAAAAAGAGAAGGAGGCTATTGCGAGCATGCATCTTCTCACCATGAAACCGATTCTCTATATTTTGAACAAAAAATCGGGAGGGAAAAATCTAGATGAGACGAATGATGAACGATATGAAAAACTTTTAGCGCTTTTTAAGGAAATCGGTGCACAATATGTCGTGGTTGATGCCGGCATTGAACACGAACTCTCGGGTATTGAAGGAGAAGATCGCGCGGTTTTTAGAAAAGAACTTGGCGCAGAGGAGGGCAGTGACGGCATTGATGCGCTTATACGCGCAAGTTATGAGTTGCTTGGTCTTATCACCTACTTCACGACCGGAGAGGATGAAACCAGAGGGTGGACCATCAAGAAAGACTCCACGGCGCCGGTGGCGGGTATGGCGATACACACTGATTTTCGGGATAAATTTATCCGCGCGGAAGTGATCAATTGGCAAGACCTTCTTTCTGCAGGTGGCGCGGCGAAAGCGCGCGAACAAGGATTACTTCGCACTGAAGGCAGAGAATATATTGTCAAAGACGGAGACGTTATTGAATTTAAGATATAGAAAGAGCTAGATATGCCCAAATACGCAAAGAGAAATCCCCGTGTAAAAACACGGGGATTTGAGTAAGGGGAAAAATGTACTATTATCGATAGTTATAGATGTTCTTCATCGGATCTTCTTTACGTGTCCGCCACTTTTTGCAAGACACAAGTTGGCAAAATGCTCTAAACCCTGCAACCAAGCGATATTTCATGACCAACTTCTCCTTTTTTGTGTTACCTTCACTGTAGAGAACTACCACTTACAACATACCTTAGTATGTTGTATACGTCAATAGGGTACCCTTGTATCTTCCACGTGGAGTTATATACTGTAATCATTAACCATAAGTACCTCTTTATCTATGGAACCGGCAACTATGCAAAAACCCAGAACAACGCCGAAGGACTTCTTCCTTCATTTGGGAGCGATTGTGGCGCTTTATATAAGCATTATAAGCGTTCTTACGCTCCTGTTTGAGATTATTAACCAACTATATCCTCAGCCCTTTGCATACACAGATCCTTACGCGAGCGGCGTCTCTTTGGCGATGTCCATGCTTATCGTCGCGTTTCCGCTCTATATCCTCTTTATGCGCGTCCTTTCCGGCGTGGAGAAATCTTCTCCGGAAAAACGCGAGCTTTCTGTCCGTAAGTGGCTTATCTACCTCACGCTTTTTCTTGCGGGAGTAGTCATCGCGATTGACCTTATTGTCCTCATTCAAAAGTTTTTTGCGGGAGAAGAAATCACGCTCGCCTTCGCTCTTAAAGTACTATCTATTATTGTCGTTCTCGCGGCAGTATTCGGTTATTATTTGCATGACATTAAACACAATCAAGGCGAGGGAACAAAAATGAATATATTCTTCGCGTATGGCGCCGGTACTTTCGCCGTTCTTACCATTGCCATTGGATTTTTAGTGATGGGGTCGCCTTATACGCAGAGAGAAAAGCGCTTTGACGCGGAACGCGTGGCGCATCTTCAAAGTATTCAATATCAAATCGTCTATTACTGGCAGAGCAAAGAGGAATTGCCGACAACACTGGACGACCTCAAGGATCCGATAAGTGGCTTTATCCTTCCTGTAGACCCCGCAACCAATACTTCTTATGAATATATACCAACAGGAGGACTCTCATTCCAACTCTGCGCCACTTTCAGTAGAGAAACGCCAGAGGGTGCTGGTCTGCAAGGCTATGAGAGCGAGGTGTATCCGCACAAGAGCGGGTTGGACGAAAATTGGCAACATGGCGTGGGGAGGGTGTGCTTTGACCGCACCATCGATCCGGAGCTTTACCCTCCGCGAAGCGTGATGGAAAAAGATGTGCCTGTGATTCGGTAACAAAAAGTATGAGTCCTTATCGGAATAATTCAGTTTAACGCAAACCCCCACTTTGAGCACAAGCGGGGGTTTGCTACAATGTATTTCATGAAAGGATACGACCATAAGCTGATAGAGAAAAAGTGGCAGAAGGAGTGGAGTAAAAAAAATCTCTATAAAACGTCAGAAAACACCGACAAACTAAAGTGCTATGTGCTTGATATGTTTCCCTATCCTTCAGGAGAAGGACTGCATGTGGGGCACCCCAAGGGATATATCGCAACTGACATCTATTCTCGTTATAAAAAAATGACGGGGTACAACGTGCTTCACCCAATGGGATGGGACGCTTTTGGTCTGCCTGCCGAAAATTTCGCTATCAAAAACAAGATACAACCGCGTATTGCCGTAGAGCAAAACATCAAACATTTTAAAGAGCAACTCTCTCTTATTGGTTTCAATTATGACTGGGAGAGAGAAATAAATACTACCGACCCTGCATATTACCGATGGACCCAATGGATCTTTCTCAAGCTCCACGAGCGAGGTTTTGCATACGAGTCGCACGAACCGATCAATTGGTGTCCGACCTGCCAGACGGGACTTGCCAACGAAGATCTGGAGGGAAATGTCTGCGAACGGTGCGGAACGGTTGTGGAAAAAAGACCCATGAGGCAGTGGGTGCTCAAGATTACTGACTACGCGGAGCGGCTCCTGAAAGACCTTGAAGGGTTGGAGTGGCCGGAGTCCATCAAAGAATCCCAGCGCAATTGGATCGGGCGTTCGGAAGGCGCATTGATTAAGTTTCCAATTTCCAATTTCCAATTCTCAATTGAAGTGTTTACCACGCGCCCAGATACATTATTCGGGGCAACGTATCTCGTGCTTGCTCCGGAACATCAACTCACTCAAGAGCTCTTCGCGGGAGTTACTAATCAAGAAGAAGTGAAAAAATATATTGAAGGAGTTAAAAAGAAAACGGAAATTGAACGCACGGCGGAAGGGAAGGAAAAAACAGGAGTTGAGCTACGGGGTATTAAAGCAATTAACCCGGCTAACAACAAAGAAATACCGATTTTTATCGCTGATTATGTGCTTGCGCATTACGGTACGGGAGCAATCATGGCTGTTCCCGCCCACGATGAACGGGATTTTGCGTTTGCGAAGAAATTTGGATTACCTGTCGTTGAAGTAATCTCCGGGGGTGATATACAGAAAGGTGCATATACAGGAGGGGGTATTCTGGTGCACTCAGGGCAATTTGACGGTTCAAAAAGCGAGGAGGCAAAAAAGGCAATAACTCTATTCGTGGGCGGAGAAATGAAAACGACCTATAAACTTCGCGACTGGGTATTTTCACGCCAGCGCTATTGGGGAGAGCCGATACCTATTATTCATTGCGAGAAATGCGGAGTAGTTCCTGTTCCAGAAAGTGATTTGCCCGTTACCCTACCCGAAGTGGAGTCGTATGAGCCGACAGGGACCGGGGAATCGCCGCTTGCCGATATTGCCTCATGGGTAAACACCACATGTCCGAAATGCTCTGGAGAAGCGAAGCGGGAAACAAACACCATGCCGCAATGGGCGGGTTCTTCGTGGTACTATCTGCGCTATATTGATCCGCACAACGACACTGCGTTGGTTGATAAAGAAAAGGAAAAATATTGGTCGCCGGTTGATATGTATGTAGGCGGTGCGGAACACGCGACTCGCCACTTGATATACGCGCGTTTTTGGCACAAATTTTTGTATGATATCGGAACCGTTCATTATGAAGAGCCGTTCAAGAGACTTCAGCACGTCGGTCTTGTTATCGCGGAAGACGGAAGGAAAATGAGCAAAAGATACGGTAATGTGGTAAACCCGGACGATGTGGTTGCCACCTATGGAGCAGACACTCTGCGTCTCTATGAAATGTTCATGGGGCCGTTTGATCAATCAGTCGCATGGAACACCGAAAGCATTATCGGCGCGCGAAGATTTCTGGAAAAAGTGTGGCGGCTCAAAGAGCGAATTAAAAATGAAGAGTCTACAATTGAGAACAAAAAATTAGAATCGTTGTTGCACAAGACGATCAAAAAAGTCAGCGAAGATATTGAAGGATTTAAATTCAATACCGCGATCAGTTCCATGATGATGTTTGTGAATGAAGTAGAAAAAGAAAGCGAAATCCCCCGGACTCTTTATTCGACATTTTTGATTCTCCTCGCGCCATTCGCGCCGCATATCACGGAGGAGTTATGGGAAATGCTCGGGCACGATATGTCTATCCATCTGGAAAAATGGCCGCAATATGACGAATCAAAAACGAGATCAGATACGGCAACGATCGCTGTTCAAATAAATGGAAAGGTGCGCGATACATTTGAGATATCCGCCGATGCGGACGAAGATGAGGTGAAGACGCGCGCACTGTCTCTTGAAAGTGTCCGCAAATGGACCGAAGGCAAAGAGATCAAGAAATTTATTTATGTAAAAAATAAATTAGTGAGCATTGTGGTCTGAAAAAGAGGTGAATCAGGTATAAGGACTTGACTCCGATTTGACATCATGCTAAATATAGTATATTGTAAAAGTCCATTAAGAGTATTTCTTGAGAGTATTTGAGACGACCACCATTATGACGGTAATCACATTCAAACCCAAGCAGGTTTCCAACAGACTTCTTTCTGTTTTGCCGGAGAGAACCAGAGATATACTGGTTCAGCGCTACGGCCTTTCTGACGGGGAAAGAGCCACCCTTGAGGCGATCGGCCAAGCCTATGGCATTACCCGTGAACGGGTACGCCAAATTGAAAATTTTGCGCTCAATACGATTCGCAAATCCGACATATACCAAAAAGAAACCCCCGCGTTTGAAGAATTAAAAAATATTATTACCTCACTCGGTGGGGTAGTCGCTGAAGACGATCTATTGTCTCATATCACCAAAGATCAAAATACGCAGAACCACGTACATCTTTTTCTTGTTCTGGGAGACACCTTTCAACGCCAAAAAGAGGATGAGCAATTCAAGCACCGATGGGTTGTAGACAATACTGTCGCGCAAAAGGTACATGAATCATTACAGCGTCTGCACGAGAGTCTCTCTAATGAGGATCTTATCTCCGAGAACGAAATAATCTCGCGGTTTTTGTCGTATCTCAAAGATGTCTCTGAAGAGTATAAGAACGAAGAGATCGCAAAACGGTGGATCGCTATTTCTAAAGAAATACAAAAAAATCCGTTGGGAGAATGGGGTATCGCGGAGTCACCGAATATCAAAGCGCGCGGTATGCGCGACTATGCCTTTTTGGTTATCAGACGACACGGCAATCCGATGCATTTTACGGAGGTGGCAAAAGAAATTGAAAAATCTTTTGGGAAAAAAGCGCACGTGGCAACATGTCATAATGAACTTATCAAAGACCCCCGTTTTGTACTCGTAGGGAGAGGTTTGTATGCCCTTTCTTCATGGGGATACTCCAGTGGTATTGTCCGCGATGTCATCGCCGATATTCTCAAAAAGGATGGCCCGCTTCCAAAACAGGAAATCGTTGACAAGGTATTAAAAGAGCGATACGTAAAGCCCAATACCATTATCGTTAACCTCCAAGACGTTAAATATTTCAAAAAGAACAAGGACGGATCCTATACATTGGTATAGTATCGGACTAGATCGCCACATATTCTCTTTGTGGCGATTTTTGTTGAGAGCCTAAATTACAGGTGTTCCGAAAATGTGATCTTTCGTGTATGATAAGTCATATATAGTATGGAATTGATCATAGATTTCTTTTTACGTGCACTAGGGAGCGTGATTTACACCTCTTATGACACGGCATTCATTTGGGCACCACTCGTACTCGGTGTGATTGCGGCGCGGACGTGGGTATATTACATTCGCGCAAATCACCTTGCAGAGCAAAAATGGGTGGTGCTTGAAATAAAGATCCCCCGAGATACTTTTAAATCACCGCTTGCCATGGAAGTGGTGCTCAACGCGCTTCATCAGACCTCGGGAGAGAGTAATTGGTATGCTAAATATATTCTTGGGAAGACCAGAGTGTGGTTTTCTTTGGAGTTGGTTTCCATTGAAGGGAAAGTACGCTTTTTCTTACTGACGCGGCCTTTTTTCAGAAGTGTTGTGCAAAATAATATATACGCCCAATATCCCACCATAGAGATCTTTGAAGTTGCGGATTACACATCGCACGTGCCATATGGACAAGAAGGATCCGATTGGTCGATCTGGGGGCTTGAATTTGCGCTTACCAAAGAAGATCCGTACCCTATTAAGACCTACACTGATTACGGACTTGATAAAGACCCCAAAGAGGAATTCAAGATAGACCCAATGACCCCCATTCTGGAAATGCTCGGCTCTCTCGGCAAAGGAAATCAGATGTGGATACAGATCTTGGTGCGCGCCACCAAAAAGGACAATAAGAAAGTCGGAGGACTCTTCGGGAAAGCGTCGGATTGGAAAAAAGACGGAGAGGAGCTTATAGAGAAGCTTCGTAAAGAATACAGTGAACAAAAACCGAAACCCGGACAAACAGTTGCGTTTGATCGAACACTTACGAAAGGCCAACAGGAAGAAATCGCCGCCATAGAACGCAGTATATCCAAGCCCGGGTTTGATTGCGGGATCAGGGGAATATATTTGGCAAAAGGCGACACCTTTGATGCTACGAATATTCCCGGCCTCCTTGGGGCATTCAAACAGTATAATTCAAATGAACTCAACGGATTCAGACCGTCAAACGTAACAGGGTTCGATTTTCCCTGGGAAGATTTTCAGGGTATGCGCTTAAGTGGAAAAAAAGCGACATTATTTAATGCATATATACAACGCAGTTACTTTCATCCCCCGTATAAAAGAAAGTCTTTTGTACTCAACTCCGAGGAACTTGCTACTATTTTTCATTTCCCCGGCAGTGTAGCGGAAACCCCGACATTTGAACGTATTGAATCTAAAAAAGTAGAGCCTCCCGCAAACCTTCCAGTAGTCTGATCGGCGTCAATGAGATTCACAAAGCTATTTTAAATATTCCATGAGAATAAGAACATATAGAGAGAAAATACAGACAGCGATTAGCGCGTATTTCAAGAGCGATCATCCGGAGCACGTACGCATCATTTCGGCGGGAGCAATATCCTTGTTCGTACTGTTCGTGATTTCGTATCATGCGCTTTTTACACCACCCAGGGACTTTCCCGTCGGCGGTCTCGTTTCCATTGAAAAAGGAATGACACTGGATGAGATCGCGGGATTACTCGTAGAAAAAGAGGCTATACGCTCCCCGTTCTTATTCAAGTCTTTTGTTATCGCGTCAGCCGGGGACAGAGGTTCAATCTCCGGCGATTACTTTTTTGATATCCCTCTTGACGCATGGCAGGTGGCGATGCGCGTCATTCGCGGAGAATTTGGACTTGATCCGGTACGCGTCACTATTCCGGAAGGGTTCACGGTTGTTGATATTGCAAGAAAACTAGGCGAAACACTACCGTCGTTTAACGAGGAAGAGTTCATCAGATTGGCGAAAGATGAGGAAGGATACTTGTTTCCCGATACCTATTTTTTTCTGCCGAATATTAAACCGACGCATATCATACGTGACATGAAAGATAACTTTTCTCAAAAAACCCTAGCGCTTCGTAGCGCACTGGAAGCATCGGGGAAGACACCGGGGGAAGTCATTACAATGGCTTCCATTATTGAAAAAGAAGCGATTACTTCCACCGATAAGAGACTCGTTTCAGGTATACTTTGGAAACGTATTGATATCGGCATGCCACTTCAAGTGGACGCGCCGTTTGCCTACGCAATCGGCAAAAATACTTTTCAGCTTACTTTGGATGATCTGGCAGTAGATTCTCCGTACAATACATACAAAAATACCGGATTGCCTGTGGGACCTATCGCAAATCCGGGGCTGGAATCCATCCTCGCCGCATTGGAACCGGAAAAATCCTCATATCTTTTTTATCTTTCCGATAAAAAGAGTATCATTCATTATTCGGCGACATTTGAAGAACATAAGAGAAACAAGAGTTTATTCCTTAATTGATTTTTTACGCTCACATGAAAGAACGCAACTTGGCATTTATTGATCTGGAGACCACCGGTCTGGAGCTTAAAAAGCATGAAATTATTGAGATTGGTTGCATTGTCGCGCGGCAGATCCCCAGAGAATCCGGCGAAACAGGCGGAGCGTATCTGGAGATCATTGAAGAGTTTGAAATCAAAGTGAAACCCGAACATATTGAAACGGCGGATCCGGTGGGTTTGGAGATAAACGGCTACCGTGAGGATGATTGGAAGGATGCAGTTACACTTCCCGAGGCAATGCGGATAGTGGCTGAGAAGACCAAA
>JANLHH010000176.1 GCA_024654605.1 Patescibacteria group bacterium
GATAACGCCTACCAAGTGCATCACGCAGCTTGCTATCTGAACAAGCACGGGAAGAAACAGTATATTCAATATCTCAGTGGAGTACAAGCGATATAACCCGGCGCAAAGCCATTGCGGAGAATGCCCGCAACGCTCCCGATTGGAGGCTGGGAGCGCCGTTCAAACCGGAGAGAGGTAAACAATCATTCAGGAGGCGAAACAATGCTTAATCACACTCCGACGCCTTACGAGTTTGACGACGAGTCAGTCATTGCGATCGAAGGCTATTCAGACGAGAAGCCGTTTTACCGAACAATCGCCAAGTGCGATAACTGGGAAACGAACCCCGGTGAAGTGCTTACCGAGCAAGACAAGGCGGACTTGGCTTTCCCGGTCAAAGCGGCAAATTCCCACGATGAACTTGTAAAAGCCATCTTGTGGCTTTGTGATGCTCTGGGAGCAGAAACGAGCATATATAAGGCGCATGTTCATCAATTCCGAAAGCTTATCAAATAACCCGTAAACAGGGAGACGGCGGGAGACCGCCGGAACTGTGCGCCGGTGTATTCTAAGCAACCGGGCGGGAAACGAACAGAAAACAGGAGGCTATCAGCATGAAGACATTATCAATCTTTGGCCGTCGCTGGTTTCGGCGGGGAATCGGCGAAACCTATTGCACCGCAGAAATAACGGTTGATGGCGTGATGATCCACAAGACAGCAGAAAAATATGGATACGATGATCATTATCTGGATATTGCGGGTGACTGGCTAGAAACCAACGGTTTTTTGCCCGACCGGGAGCACCACGAAAACGGGAGCAAAGAGGCCCTTTGGCTTTATTGTGAGCGCAAAGGCATAACGTTTGAATATCGCGGGTTTGACGTATCGCGGGAACGGGATTTATAAACCGGATTTCGAAAAGGGAAAGGTGTTTCAAATGGCGTTTGTACTCAAGAGAACCAATAGCCCATATAATAAGGGCGGAAATTATGTGGCCCCGTCTGGCCATAAGTCAAGCTATGTCAGCGACATAGCAAAAGCGCAACTATTCAAGACCAGAGAAGAGGCAGAGAGGAACCGGTGTATTGATAATGAAATTATCATTGACACAAACGACATTTTCAACAGACAACCCCGCGAGGACTCCGGGCGCAGAAAGAACCCGGAGTAAACAACAAGAGCGGCTCCAAGTCCACACAGTAAAAACAGTAAAGGAGGGCGACACAATGAACGCTTTCAAAAAGTCGGTTTCCCCGCTTGCAAAAGTCTTTTGTGACATTAAGTACACCGGAGACGGTAAATTGTCGATTTCTGGGAACATGCCGAACGGCGGCGGGCAGATCAATACCATGCTCCGGGAAATACCGGAAGAGGAGCGGGAGTATATGCCGGGATGGGATGCGGAGACGTTCAACCGCTTTCTTGACGTGTGGGACGAGTGGCATTTAAACGACATGCGGGCGGGATGCGAGCACCAGAGGGCGGAAAAGTGGGAAAATAAACGCATTGATCCGGTTGAGGTTCCCGGAGTCATTGCAAACCGGGACGAGCGCGGAGTTCTGGCAATATGGGTAAGGAAAAGCGAACACCCAGAAGGGCTTCTCTGCGAACCTTGCCCCGTCTGTGGCTACAAATACGGCTCTGCATGGCTCAAAGAGGAAGTGCCGGAAGACGTTCTTTCCTTTCTCGTTTCCCTTCCAGATTCCGGAATTGATCCGGGCGATTCCTACAACGAGCAGGCCGAGAAATTCCTTGCCAAAACCGGCGCGACCATCACCGCCGAGCACAAAGAAACCGCAAAATATTTTGACGATGACAAAGAAACCCGGGACATTTACCAGATTACGATCACGCGGGGGACTCGCTCCTATTCCTTCCCCTTCGGACAAAGCATCAACAATTCCGGGAAGTATCACGCGATCAATATCTACGGGAAGAACCAAAACAACGGCAACACGGTTTTCCCGCCAACATGGGAGCCGCCTATGGTTAATCGCGGCGGCGATCCGCTCAAGAAGGGGATGGACTACAAAAAGAACCCGAATTTTTCCGCACCTTCCGCCTATGATGTACTTGCAGCCATTCAGAAGAATGATCCGGGCACGTTCCATGATTTTTGTATGGACTTCGGATATGACGAGGACAGCCGCAGAGCCGAGAAAACCTACGAGGCAGTAAAGGAGGAATACACGCAGTTATCAAGGCTCTTCACTGATTCCGAGCTTGAGGAAATGCAGGAAATCAATTAACCCTTCCCCGCGCCCGTCCGGGATATGGCGGGAAAACAGGAAACCGGCACAGCGTTAAAACAACGTGGCGAGAGCCGAAAAGGAGATCAGGAAATGGAGAAACAAGCGTATATCGCAAGATTGCGGGAAGAAATCGCGGCGGCAACCAGTCACACCCCGGAAAACATTACCGGCAATATTTACGCCGTATTGAAAGAACTTTCCGCTGTTGGTATATCGGTTGCTTGGTGGGATGTTGAGAAAATCATCACGCTGGAAGATGTTTTTTAAGAGGGTAAACTATGCAAATTCAGCCCATCGGAAAATCCATGCTCCGTGTTACGGTAAAATCCGAATCCCGACGCAAGAAATACGGTAAAATTCCCGGCGTGATCGTCCAGGGCGACCGCGTTATCTTCCCCGAATCTCTCGAAAGCACGGTAGAGCGGGCGGGGATGACGAGGAAAGAGATAGCAAGCGCACAGATGGAACTCTTTTAACAGAACAGGAAATGGAGGGCTTAAAATGTATACCGATTTCGCAAGTGAAGACGTTTTTGATTCCCGCGATGTTGACGCACGGATCGAAGAACTGGAAGCCGAAGAAGAGCGGATCAACGACGAGAACGAGGAAAAGAAACAGGAGATCGAGGAACACAACGCCGAACTGGAAGAAGGGGAAGAGCCGGAAGAGTTCGAGGCCGAAGAAATGGACGAAGGCGAGAAAGAGGAATTGCGGATTCTCCGGGAGTTCAAGGACGATTGCGGATCGCGTGAGTGGAAGTATGGGCTTGCGTTTATCAATGACGATTATTTCACTGAATACGCGGAAGAAACCGCGTATGATATTGGAGCCGTTGACCGCAACGCAAATTGGCCCGTAATGTTCATTGATTGGGACGCGGCGGCGGAAGCGTTGAAGCAGGACTATTTAACTATTGAACTGGAGGGGAATACGTTCTATTACAGAGGTTAACGACATAACCGAACAGGGGGACCAATGCCTATCTTCTCCGCTTCACTTCGTATCAACCGGCGCGGAGCAATCGCCGTACCGATAACGAGAGAACAGACAAGGGCGCATTTGTCCGGCTCGCGTCCTATCGTATCGCGGCAAGGGCTGAAACTGCGGCTCACAAAAACCGGATGCATACTCGCCGTTGGAACGTGCTTTTTCTCGGTTCCGGGAACGACATGGGAGAAATAGGGGCGAAAGCCCCCGGTCTCATGCTCTCCGCCTCCACGCTGGCGGGACTGGAAAGCCTGAAAATCTCAGGCAACCGAGGGAGAGCAAATGCCGGAATACCCGGCAGAAGGAGTTATTATCATGAAGGTTATCATTAAACGGAGCGACGAGTACCGCAAAGCGCGGGCGCTCGAACTCGGGCAGAATGTGCCGGAAACTGTAACAGGGGATGTTGATATTGCCGACTTCTGTCAACCGGCGCGGCAGATGCTCCTTGACTGGTGGGGTAAATACCCCGAAATGTTTACCGCCGTTGATATTCGTAACGACGGGACTATTCACACATGGAGCGGCAGCGGCGGACTGTACGAAGTCGGCGCAGATATTGAGGCCGATGAATTGACTCCCGACTACGTCGTACAGCACATGGAAAAAATCGTCAAACTCGCCGCCGAACAGCGAGCTAAACATGAGACGAAACAGCGAGAGGACGCAATAAAAGCGGATGC
>JANLHH010000068.1 GCA_024654605.1 Patescibacteria group bacterium
GGCTTTTTTAGATAATCTTGTAGAAAAAGGAATAATCAAAAGTAGCGAGATCAACGCTATTTTGCGCGAAACGAAAGATAACGACGGAGATATTGATAAGTCACTTGAAGAACGAGGAGTGGATCCCGGTGAAATAGCGGCATTGCGCACCGCGTACTACAATATTCCTTCGCGAAACGTGGCGGGACTAGAGGTGCCATTTCAGGTTCTCAAAAATGTGCCGGAAGAGTCGGCGCAGTATTATAAATTTGTTCCCTTAGCAATGGAAGACGGCGTTCTCGCCATTGGTATTGTGAACCCCGATAATATTGGCGCACGTGATGCTATTCAGTTTATTGCGTCTAAACTGAATATTCCTTTTAAATTGTATTTGATATCATATGCCGATTTTACTTCCTTGGTAACTCAATATAAAGGTCTTTCAGGAGAGGTGGGTGGCGCGCTTTCTGAGTTGGAAACCGAATTAGGGCAACAACCTGATGAAACAACAACCGGTGAAACGATGGAAGAGGCTGTCACTGATGTATCAAAAACACAGATCATAGAAGATGCGCCGGTCACCAAGATTGTAGCAGTGATCCTCCGGCACGCCATCGAGGGGAGTGCTTCGGATATTCACATTGAGCCGATGGGGAACAAAGTGCGGGTACGTTTTCGTGTTGACGGCACGATGTACACAAGTATTGTATTGCCTGCGAAGGTGCACAATGCAGTAGTGGCGCGTATTAAAGTCCTCTCAAACCTCAAGCTTGATGAGAAAAGAAAACCCCAAGATGGAAGATTTAGCGCCAATATTGGAGGGAGGAAGGTTGATTTTCGTGTTTCTACATTTCCTACGTATTATGGAGAAAAGGTGGTGATGCGTATCTTAGACACATCACAAAAAGTGATGAGTCTTGAATCACTGGGACTTTTGCCAGAAAATGCAGAGTTGATACGAAAGGCGATCAAGCGTCCGTACGGGCTTATTTTGTTGACGGGGCCTACCGGTTCGGGAAAGACAACAACACTTTATTCAATGCTCTCTGAACTTGATCGGGACACCAGAAACGTACTCTCATTGGAAGATCCGATTGAATACAGTATTCCGGGAATGAGCCAGTCTCAGGTGCATGTTGAGATTGACTATACGTTCGCAACCGGATTACGCTCCATCTTGCGCCAAGACCCCGACATTATCATGGTGGGGGAGATCCGCGACAAGGAAACAGCACAGCTTGCGATTCAGGCCGCACTAACCGGACACCTTGTACTCTCAACACTCCATACCAACAACGCGGCAGGAGTTATTCCACGGCTATTGGATATGGGTGTTGACCCGTTTCTTATCGCGCCGACGCTAATCTTGGCGATTGCACAGCGTTTGGTTAAAGTAACATGTCCCGGTTCGGAAAAAGCGGTGCCGATTGAAGGATCCATAAAGGCGATCATAGAAAATGAGGTCAAGGATCTGCCGGAGAAGATTAAGGCGCAGTTTCTTTCGGCAAAAGAAGTATACGAGACAGTGCCAACCGATTCATGTCCAACCGGGACGCGAGGGCGAGTAGCGGTGTTTGAAATATTGGAGATCACCAAGGCGATTGAAGAAGTGATCTTAAAGACTCCGGTAGAGGAAGAGATCTTTAAGACGGCGCGCGCAAAGGGTATGCTCACCATGAAAGAAGACGCGATTCTCAAATCAATAAAAGGACAGATTCCTTTTGAGCAGACCAATGAATTGTAATAGGATAAAGACAGAGCGACGACATGAAATCAAAGTATAAAATACTAATCGTTGATGATGATAAATTTCTGCTTGATATGTATGCGGTAAAATTCGAGCAAAGCGGTTTTGAGGTGGCTGCATCGCTTGGGAGTACGGAAGCACTCGCAAGACTGAAGGACGGATTTCTGCCAGATATCATACTTACCGATATTTTAATGCCGGCATTGAGCGGTTTTGAACTTCTTTCGCAAATAAAAAAAGAGGGTCTCGCGAAAGATGCAAAGACTATCATTCTTTCCAATATGGGAGAAAAAGCAGATCTTGATCGCGGCTCGGAACTTAAAGTGGATGGATATATGATTAAAGCAAGCATGGTCCCCTCCGAGGTGGTGAACAAGGTGATTGAAGTGATGAAAGGGAAGTAGTTTTTGATATTACGGTGAGTCACTATATTTTGAATTTTATGTGCAAGCATTCTTGAGAGATGCTATAATTAATTTACAACTATTAAGAAAGAAAATATGGGTACGCTCGATCATAAAAAAGAATTAGAAGATCTCATTGCCATCGTCGTAGGCGAGGGCGGTTCGGATCTGCACATCTCGGAGGGTCGCTACCCTACCATCAGAGTAAATGGAGATCTGATCCCGCTTCTGAAGAAGGCGGTGTTATCCAAAGAAGACACGATGGGGTTGCTCTCCCAGCTTCTTTCAAAAGAACGAGTGGAAGAATTTCTCAATACGATGGAGATGGATTTTTCTTATAGTTCCGGCAATGGAGCTCGTTTCCGAGGCAACGCTTTTTTCCAGCAAGGGACGGTAGGTATTGCTCTGCGCCTCATTCCGCATAAAATAAAGACGTTGGCGGAATTAAATCTGCCCGATTCAATTTCTGAATTTTCTCGTAAAAAACAGGGTTTCTTTTTGGTAGTGGGACCCGTCGGACAAGGAAAGACGACCACACTTGCGGGATTAATAGATCTCATCAACAAGGAACGTACCGAACACATTATTACCATTGAAGACCCCATTGAATATGTATTTGAGCAAGATAAATCGATTATTGATCAGCGCGAGGTACGCACCGATACTCACGATTTTCAAGCGGCATTACAGAGTGTGTTTCGACAGGATGTGGATGTGATCATGATCGGTGAAATGCGTGGTACGGAAACGATCGCGACCGCGGTAACGGCGGCGGAAACCGGACACCTGGTGCTCTCAACGCTTCATACCAACAATGCGGCGCAAACCATAGACCGTATCATTGACTCGTTCGCGCCTGAAGGACAGAGCCAGATCAGAGTACAGCTTTCCGGAAGCTTGCTCGGTATATTTTCACAACGCTTGGTACCGAGAATATCCGGCGGCATGATTCCCGCCTACGAGCTCTTGGTCAACAATAACGCGATTTCAAACCTCATCAGAGAAGGAAGAACGCATGAGATCAATGTGGTTATAGAGACCGGTTCGGAATATGGCATGGTGGACATGAATAAATCTTTGGCGGAATTAGTGCGCGCCGGCGAGATCAAGCCCGAAGATGCGTATCTCTATTCGCTTAACCCAAGGGGATTAGACAGACTAATTTAAAAGAAGTATGCGCTTTATTTACACCGTACTCACGCAAGAGAGCGAGCAAAAATCGGGAACGATTGATGCCATTAATGAAGATGTAGCGATAGCATCTCTGCAACGCCGCGGGTATATCGTTGTTTCTCTCAAAGAAGGAGACGAAGGAACATTTTTTCAAAAAGAATTTACGTTTTTTGGCGGTGTTTCAAACAAGGATATCGTGATTCTTTCAAGACAGATCGCGACCCTCTTTGAGGCCCAAGTTTCTGCACTCCGTGCTTTCAGATTGCTTGCAAGCGAGTCGGGAAACCGCATACTCATGAGAGTTCTCACGGAAGTCGCGGACGATATTCAAACCGGTGTTTCCATGTCGCACGCGCTTTCCCGACACCCGAAAGTATTTTCTATTTTTTATGTCAACATGGTGAAGGCGGGCGAAGAATCGGGAAAATTAACCGAGACGTTCCTGTATCTCGCCGATTATCTTGACCGATCATACGAATTGACTTCAAAAACAAAAAATGCGTTGATCTATCCCGCGTTTGTAGTCGCTACCTTTGCCATTGTGATGGTGCTCATGTTGACGCTGGTGATACCGCGCCTTTCCGCGATTCTTCTTGAAACAGGACAAGAGATCCCCGTATACACAAAGATCGTTGTGGCAATCAGCAATCTCTTAACTCAGTACGGTCTCTTTTTCCTCGTCCTCTTGATCATAGGAGGGTTTTTCTTGTGGCAGTTTAGCCGGTCGGAAAAAGGGCGCATCATACTTGCGCAGTCCCGATTGAATACGCCATATATCGGCGAACTGTATCAGAAACTTTATTTATCGCGCATTGCGGACAATATGCACACTATGCTTAGTTCCGGCATTTCAATCGTGCGCGCCATAGAGATCACCTCTAATGTGGTTGGCAACGATGTATATAAAAATATCCTTGTGGATGTTGGTGAGAGGGTAAAATCAGGAAGTTCGTTCTCCAATTCTTTGGAGGGGCACCCTGAAATACCAAGCATTCTAACGCAAATGGTGAAGATCGGTGAGGAAACAGGGGAGATGGGTAATATTTTGAAGACGCTCGCCCGATTTTATAAACGAGAAGTGGACAATTCAGTGGACACCTTAGTAGGACTCATAGAACCAGTGATGATCGTTGCGCTCGGTCTCGGGGTGGGTATTCTTCTTACCTCCGTGCTAGTACCGATCTATAACATTACGGCAAATATATAAAGAGCGGGAATAATCTATTTTACCGCGTAGGTACTTATCCACAGCAGTATCTGTCTTTATTTTCTCGCGTGATATAATAAACACATTGAAAATAAAGTTGCCCGTAATGGTGTGGGTGGCTCAAAAG
>JANLHH010000069.1 GCA_024654605.1 Patescibacteria group bacterium
TTTTTGACCGTTTCCGCATAATGGGTTACACTGGGAAACATTATGTCATTAGCAAATGTAGAGATAAAATCACTGGAAAATTCAGAAGTGGAGATTAAAGCGGAGATCTCTTCGGAGGAATTTGAGCAATACCGCGACCAAGTGGTACGGAGGCTTTCTGTTAATATTGAGGTACCAGGATTCCGTAAGGGGAATGTGCCGGAAAAAATTTTGGTGCAGAAGATCGGCGAGATGCCCATTCTTGAAGAGATGGCGGAAACGGCCATTTCACACGCATATCCGAAAATTCTTATGGAACATAAGATTGATGCCATTGGCAGACCGGAGGTGAATATTACCAAGATTGCCAAAGGATCTTCTCTTGGTTTCAGTATCAAAACCGCGGTCATGCCGGAAGTGAAACTTTCCGACTACAAGAAGGCGGCACAAGAAGAGATGGCAAAAAAGGAGGAGGTAACACTGGAAGAAAAAGAAGTGGAGGATACTATCGCCGAGATTAGAAAACAACGCGCGCATGTTATTACTGCTGATGAACCAGAGGAAAATACTAGTGTGAGCGACACACTGGAAGAGAAAAGCGAAGCAAAAAACTCCGCAAGCAAAAAGCCTGACCTGCCCGAATTGAATGATGAATTCGTGAAAACACTTGGCGACTTCAAGAGCGTTGAAGATTTCAAAAAGAAGCTCCGCGAGAATATGCTCAAGGAAAAAGAAGTGAAAGCGGCGCAGAAAAAGCGTATGGCTATCATTAAGAAAGTAATCACGCAGACAGACATCACGCTTCCGCCGATTATCGTAGAGAGCGAATTGGATAAGATGATGGCGCAATTTCAGGGCGACATCGCGCGCATGGGTCTTAAATTTGATGAATATCTCAAGTACATCAAGAAAACAACAGATGATTTGCGCAAAGAGTGGCTCGCTGATGCGATAGAACGCGCCAAAGCGCAATTGGTGTTGCACAAGATTGCAGTGGAAGAAAAAATAACTGTTCCGGAGGAGGAAATAGAAAAGGAAACAAAAAAACTTGTGGAATATTACAAAGACGCAAGCCCTGATCGCGCACGTGATTACGTGGTGACCGTGCTCACCAACGAGGCAGTGTTTAAGTTTCTGGAGAAAGAGGGGTAGTACGCGAGTTGCTCTTCGGATATTTTTGTTATAATATTCTTACATAATTCACCAAGCCTATGTTAATACCTACTGTTATAGAAAAGAGCCAATTCGGCGAACGAGCATATGATATCTATTCGCGTCTCTTGAAAGATCGCATTGTTTTCATGGGAGGCGTTATTGATGACCACACGGCAAACAACATCATTGCACAACTCCTCTTTTTGGAATCGGAAGACCCTAAGAAAGATATTCATTTGTATATCAATTCTCCCGGCGGTTCGGTTACTTCCACTCTTGCAATGATTGATACCATGAATCACATCAGACCCGACGTAAGCACGATCTGTATTGGTGTTGCCGCTTCAGGAGGCGCATTACTTCTGTCTGCCGGCGCGAAAGGAAAGCGTTTTGCACTTCCCAATTCGGAGATCATGATCCACCAACCACTCGGCGGCGTCGAGGGACAAGCAAGCGACATCGCTATTACCGCTGAACACATTTTAAAAACAAGAGCGAATCTCAATAAGATTCTTGCAAAAAACACCGGTCAGTCGCTTGCGAAGATTGAGAAGGATGTTGAGCGCGATTTCTATATGTCGCCGGAAGAAGGAAAAAAATATGGCATTGTTGATGAAGTAATGAAGGAAAAGAACACCAAGTAATTCATAGAGAAGCGCATATTCTGACCAAAAACAACACCCCTCTCTCAAGCGGGGTGTTGTTTTTACGCACAGAGATTGGTTCGGGCTCCATTTTGGGATATTAGACAAGTCGTCATAGGTCTGGTATTATGATTTTGTCACTTATATTTTGACAAACAAGGACGCCACGTCCCGATAATATCGAGACGTGGCGTCCGAGTGAAGTCAAAGCAAAAGGTGTAAAGTTCAATACCATTTATTAATTGCAAAAAACTCATTATGAAGCGCTGAAAACGACGGCGGTCACAGTGAGGTAGAAAATATACTTCGCTTCAAGGCACTGTTACTTACTTATGTTATACACATACAACGAAATTCACCCATCCTCAGAAACTTTACTTTCCACGCAAACACTTTTCAGTGTATCTCATAACGTTTAATTACCACAGCACGGCTCGCATTTCTTGTCGACGCGCGTCATACGAGTAATTCGCATCGCGAACAGGCCTTGAGCGAACATGATCGCTTATGGACTTAAAAATAGTATTACTGTTATCCGGAGCAGCGGGTCTTTTGGGTGTCGCATTCGGATACTTCTTGAGATGGATCATCTCCTTGGGGCAGCGTGGTTCCATGGAGCTGCAGATCAAGCAGATGACGCTTTCCGCAAAAGAAGAGGCACAGCGCATTATTGAAGAAGCTGATACCAAGGCGAAAGAAACTCTTGATAAGATACACCAAGAGGAAAAAGAAAGGGAGGCACAAGCCAAGAAAACGGAAGAGCGTTTTATCAAGAAGGAAGACATGTTGGACAACCGACAGCTTGATATTGATAAACAAGCAGAGGACATAAAGAAGAAGATCGCCGAGGTGAAAGAAATAAAAGAGCGTGTTTTGGAGGCGGAACATAAGAAGCGGGAGGAGCTTGAGCGTATCGCAAAACTTTCCCAAGAAGAGGCAAAAGAAGAATTACTCAAGGATATAAAACAAATGTATGAGGAGGATCTCTTAGTACGCACACAAAAGCTTGAGACCGCCAATAGGGAAGTGTTGGACAGGAAAGCGAAGGACATTTTGTCGATGAGTATCCAGCGGCTTGCAAACTCCACCGCTTCAGAGGTTATGGCGACATCCGTTTCTTTGCCTTCCGATGATATCAAAGGCAAAATTATCGGGAAGGAAGGGCGCAATATACGCGCGTTTGAACGGGCGGCTGGCGTTGATGTGATTGTTGATGACACGCCCGGCGTGATCACCATATCTTCTTTTGACCCGATTCGCAGACAGATAGCGCGGGTGGCGCTCGAAAATCTTATACTAGACGGAAGAATTCAGCCGGCGAAAATAGAAGAAGCGGTTTTGAAGGCGCGTGAAGATATCAACAAGATTATCAAAGAAAAAGGAGAAGAGGCGGTATATGAATGCGGCGTCTTTAATCTTGATCCGCGCGTCGTCGCCATATTGGGGAGACTGCATTTCAGGACGAGCTATGGACAGAATGTATTGCAGCACTCTATTGAGATGGCGCACATTTCTGGAATGCTTGCCGAGGAGCTTGGCGCTGACGTGCATATCGCACGAGCAGGGGCGTTGCTCCATGACATCGGAAAGGCGGTTGATCATGAGGTGCAAGGAACCCATGTGGAGATCGGTCGGCGTATTTTACAAAAATTCGGCGCCAATGAAGCAATCGTGAAGGCGATGCAATCACACCACGAAGAGTACCCTTACGAAACACTGGAGTCTGTTATTGTGCAGGTTGCCGACGCTATTTCCGGCGGCAGACCCGGCGCGCGACGCGACACAGTGGAGAATTATCTCAAACGTCTGAAAGACCTTGAAGCAATCGCTAATTCTTTCGGGGGTGTTGAAAGATCGTTTGCACTGCAAGCAGGAAGGGAGATACGCATATTTGTCTCTCCTAAAGAAACTTCCGATCTGGAGGCGCAAACAATGGCGCGGGATATCGCTAAACGCATTGAACGGGAGCTTAAATACCCGGGCGAGATCAAAGTAAACGTGATACGAGAGACAAAGGTGATAGAATACGCCCGGTAACGCAAGAAGCGCAGTAACATTACGACGGGAAAAACATGAATAAATCATCTAAAAACCGCCTCGATTACGTCGCGGCGGTTTTTAGATGTTATCAACAGGCAATAAACAGCTCTATTGCATGAAAAAACCCTTATTATATAATAGCCCATAGGTGTCTCACCCAGAATTCTCAACGTATTTTGGGTTTAAGAGCATTATCGAGG
>JANLHH010000179.1 GCA_024654605.1 Patescibacteria group bacterium
CGATATTCACGAAAGCTCCCGTACCTCCGGCCATTATATACCGAACAACAAGTCTACGGTCTGAAAAATGTCCGTAAAAAAAATCCTTCTTTTTAATAAAGGGGATTAAACCCTTTGTTCCGACTTCGCTCGGACGCCATGAAAAACTTTGCTTCGCTCGTTTTTCGCGGCGCTCCTCGCTCGTCGGAATAATCTCATTACTGTTCATAGTGCGAGACATTTTATCAATTTGTCGCCAAGGAGGGTTAGACTATGTTGAGATACGACAAACGCCCGAAGCCTTCTACCTAACTCTTCCTTCTCTTCAAAAGAAACGGCCAGGAGATTGCGTAATTGCTTTGCGAGATCTTCCTCGTCGTCTTCCTTAAAAAGAAACATATCGTCTATGTTGCCTTTTAGGTTCATATTTGAAGTAAGCACCAAACTCTCACACGCCATTGCCTCAAAAATGGTCTTGTCATACATTCCGCTTGGACTCGCATTTATAAAAATCGCATGTGCTCCGTACACGCGCGGTGTTTCTCTGTTGGGGACTCCTTTTTCAAAGGTAACGCGATCTCCCAAAGAATATTCTTTTACTTTTTCCTTCAAAGAATTGAGGTACGGAACATCTTGGGGAAGCGAATTTCCATAAAAATCCGCGGTAAAATCTATTCCTTTATCCCCTACCTTACGCAGAGCTTCAATGATGAGGTGTGGTTTTTTGGAAGGTGAGATGCGCGCAAGAAACAAGATAGAGTGCGGCTTCTTCACTACCCCGTCTTCTTTTTTAAAGAGCTCGGTATCAATCCCAACGGGCATGAGTATTGTTTTTTGAGAACGCGCGGTAAAAGAATATTTTGAAGTGCAAAATATGTGATCCGAGAGCATTATTGCGATGCGAGTAAAAAAACTGCCGGCGTAATGATTTCTCCACAGCGCTACTTTTTTGCCAAGACACTTCCACACGAGGCCTCCCAATAAAATATATTCCTGATTCATATGCACAAAAACCGTGTCGTAATTTTTGCGCTCGCTCCAGAGGTATCGGTAAAAGCGGATTATATACGTGAGACGCGATACTTCTTCCTCTTTTCCAAGCGAAAGTACGCGTACGTTCTTCGGCAAATCATACTCCCCCGCCCCGAGTGCTACGACCGTCATCTCTTCACAATGCTTTGCAAATTCTTTTATCCATCCGTGAAAAAAACCTAGCACGTCGTCGTTTGCATCAACTTTCTGCGTCAGGATAAG
>JANLHH010000180.1 GCA_024654605.1 Patescibacteria group bacterium
CAAGTATAGTAGATGCTATTTCAAACTTTCCTGTCGGAGTATCGAACCCGGGTTTGCCGTCAGCGCGCAGTAATCCCTTCTCCCATTTCTTATACTCCGCCAAAACCGTTGGAATCTGCACTGTTCCGTTTGCATTTCGAACATCTTCAAGAGTGAAGCCGGAACCCTTTAATACATGCCGAAGGAGCTCTTCTTCATTGGCAGGATAAAGATGTCCGTATCCAAGACGTTCAGCAAGTTCTGCTAAGATAAAGAAATCGTTGCGGGCCTCACCTACAGGCGCGACAATCTTCTCCCTTATTCTAAAGATTGGCCCATAAGTCATGTATGATTCAATTTCATACATGGTTGTTGCAGGAAGGACTATATCTGCATAAGCTGCATCTGCCGTCAATTGACGATCGATACTTACAAGAAAATCAAGTTTATTCAGTGTCTTACGCCAGATAGCAGGTTGAGGCCAGGAGGTAACGATTGATCCACCAAGAATGATAAGAGAGCGAATAGGGTATGGTTTACCCTCTAAAACAGATTCCGGTAACGCGATTGCGTGGGATTCGCCACGGTACGCACTGTACACAGGAAACCGCTCTCTTCCCAGTGCTTTTCGCACATCAGGATTTGGAACATGGCCTTCACGGTTTATAGGAAAGTTGTTCTGTTTCATCGTAAAGCAACGTCCACCCGGCACATCAAGCTGCCCCGCGAGTGCCCAGAAAACCATTGTTGCCCGTATTGCCTGCACACCACTGTCACTGTACTCAAGTCCGCTATACATAATTGGTGAGGCACCGTTTGCCTCTGCAATTCTCCTGGCAAGAGATCTGATTGTTTCGGCAGGAACACCAGTAATATTTTCTACAGCATCCGGCCTGAAATGTTGAACATATCTGGCAAAGTCATCGAACCCGACCGACCACTCTTTTACAAATTTCTCGTCGTATAGTTCTTCTTCTATAAGAACATTGCACATGCCGAGAGCCAGAGCGCCATCAGTACCGGGACGTATCGGGATCCACTCTGCATTGGCAAGTTTTGCCGTCATGGTCTTGCGCGGATCAATTACGACAACTTGTGCTCCCTGTTTTTGCGCACTGACAATCCTGTCGAGATCAAGCGGCGGACAATCGGTAGCAGGATTTGTCCCCCAGACTACTATCATCTGAGCATTCTCAAGATCCGAAAACATATTAATCAGCATCCCACCCATAGTGATATGAGGGGCAATCATAGCAAACGAGACATAACAGAGAGCGCCTACGCCAAGGGTATTCGGTGAACCGAATGGAAACAGAACACTTGATGCTGAAGACACCGCTACACCTTTTGGCTGAAAGATGTCACACATGGCAAGTTCAAAGCTTCCCCT
>JANLHH010000181.1 GCA_024654605.1 Patescibacteria group bacterium
TGACCTGGGTTAAGGGGTGCAGATGGCCTTGAGAAAGACCGCTTTTCGGAGTTGTCATATACGAGCCATTATATATAAAAATAGGCGCTTAGCAAAACCATGCACGCCTTCACCCAAACCAAAGGAGCGTGCACGTGTTAAAGATTAAAGAGCGTGTCCGCCCAGGTCCAGATGCGGTTGTCAATGCCGATGCCCGATCTCTGCCCTACCCCGGCGGAACACTGGTTGTAATGGGGACTGGCAGTGGTGGTCTTAGCGTATGGGATACAGACTTGTTCGGGATTGGTGAGAAGTTTGCGGTAGAAGCAATATTCGGCGTTGTTTGATTCGGTGGCGGCGGAGCGAACAATATTATTATCACTCCCGTTCCAAGTACGCTTTATGCTGTTGTAAAACGCATTCATATCAAGTATGAACGAATCAGGACCTATTCTGGTTGGTGAGGTAATATCATTCGCGTTAACAAGGATATTACATCGTGCATCCTGGTCATATCCGTCGGTATCCCACGTTTCAGCATAATGTTGCGCATCAACAACTGTGTTGAAATACCATTCATCATAATTAGCGTGTATCCACTGCATACTTATTGATTCCACCGGAAAAACCGTGGAATGAATATTATAAAGTATGTTACCAATCACGCTATTATACTTTGAACCTGGGTTAGCATGCGCAATCCCAAAACCAATATCCATTATGATATTGTTCTTAACAAGAACCCAACGCGCATTTTCTCCATTCATTATAATACCCTCTCCCACTGATCCATCTGCACAGTGTGAGTCCGTCAATCGATGCCCCCATACGCGATTGTGAATTATTTTTATTGGCTTGGCTGAAGTACCCGGCTGTTTAATATCAATGCCGTTCTCCGCGCATGCATACTCACCGTTGTTGTTTTGTGTTCCAACACCTCCCCCGTCTGTACGCCACTCCCCGGTAATATACGTGTCGTTATTTTCAATAACAAGGCCTGGGATCTCGGAAGTACCTCCCGTGGGAACAACTCCATCGGAGCAATTCGACAACTCGTTATTAATAATGTGAATATCGGGTGTCCATCCGGAAACAGCCACGCAGGGTCTGTCGGACGGATCATTCTCAAACTTTGAATCTGTAACAACCGAGTTTTGAAGGGTATTTTTATGGTACTCTCCGGAATATCTGTTGTCTCCCGAGAAACTGACCAGATAATTCGCTTTCGTAACAAAACCTCTGTTGAAAATTGAATTTTGTCCGCCAGGATCGTTATTTCCTCTGAACATAACACCTTCGGCAAATTGAGTAGTTCTTCCATCAACAGTAAGGCGGTGCGCAAGCCAGTATCTACCATCAACCAGGAGTCCGGCTATCTTCGTCCTATTCCCATCCGCCTGTTTCCACGGTTCATCATTGTTGTCACCGGAACGATAATAACGCAGGACTTTGTAGTTGCTAGGTGTACCGTTTGCCGT
>JANLHH010000005.1 GCA_024654605.1 Patescibacteria group bacterium
AGACAATGGCCGGGCCGTCTTCACGGTGGAGCTTTCCATTGAGGTACCAATGCTGGGAACCGTCGGACCACTCAATGGCCGGGCCGTCTTCACGGTGGAGCTTTCCATTGAGGTACCATTGCTGTGCACTGTCAGAGTAGACAATGGCCGGGCCATCTTCCCTGTGACGCTCCCCGTTGAGGTACCAATGCTGGGAACCGTCGGGCCGCACAATAGCAGGGCCATCTTCCCTGTGACGCCTTCCGTTAAGGTACCAATACTGGGTCCCGTCAGGGAACACCGCGACAATGTACTCAATGGTCTGATTTGCCTTGTTCATGATCTAGATCTTACCATGCGTGACCTGAATTTGCACACCACCAAACATCTGTCGACTAAGCAATCCTCTTATGTCAATTGCCAGTGCTCGCATTTTTTCAAAGTCTTCACTTAAAATGATCTGACTCAAGTAAAGCATCGCAGGATCATTGTCACAACCACTCACTTCAAAATCGTCGACCATGTTAACGAATTGTTGTAACGCCTCGACCACAGTTTTTTTATCATCATTCATGTTTTATTTTACCATACTCCGACGTAGTTTACACTACAACCTCGGAGGTCACGTGAGGCTTATGTTGAGGATGGGGTATCCAGCCTTGTTCCAATCACGTCACTCTCGTGAGGCTCACGAGGCCGGGGTTTCAAACTTCAAGGTCAATCGGTTCGCAGCCGAGCAAGGCCGCCGCCTGAAAGCGAAGCTCCCGAGAGCGCGCCGAGATTGTCATCACCGCGAAACTAACAGGAATCCAAGCGGGAAGTGCAAGGAGCGTCTGGATGTGACGATCATAAACAGCAATTTCATCAAGAAGCTCTTTTGCGAGTGAAAAGTTCAAATCGCTCAGGACCCGTGACACAGGTTCCTGTGTCAAAATGATGGGATCACCAAAGGTGATAATGCCCTCGTCAAGAATGTCACTCATTGCCTAACCTTATCACTACGCCATTTGGCGGTGATCCCCAATTAGACCACCGCCACACCTTACTCATTACTCGGCAGCCTCGAGGGCCTCGGCCTCCGGGACGGTGTCACTCTCCGTGGCACCAAAGCGGTGCCAAGTCTCAGTCACACCCTTCTTCCCCTTCAGACGCTGGGTGACAAGGACGGTGGAGTCCGCACGGTCGACGAATGCAACCTTCGTGACAGGGTGATCCAATTTGAAGGCGGTCTCACCCTGGGGACCGTAGTGACCACCACCGAAGCACACAAGGACACTCTTCTTGTAGGGGTACAGGCGACGGGGACGGGCGCTAACACTAAGATCACTGTTGGGCTTGCTCATTTTGTATTCTCTCTTTTTCTATTTTTGTTGGTTGGAACCTTTTGGTTCCTTGTTAACTTGTTGATCCGATCTTACCATACAAGTAAGACCATTTTCACCGATTATCGATTTTCGTCCAGGCGGGTCTCGATATCACGACGCTCACCGCGACGGACACGGCGGCGATAACCGCGCTTGACACTGGCACGCTCGCCAGACCTCCATTTGAGAACCTTGCGCCAATTGGTGAAAGCATCAAACTCATCACCGTTACTCATTGGAATTTTCCGGTCCATCATGATACTATTCTATCAGGTTTTCGGACAGTTTGCATCATTAACCACCGATCTTCACCCACCGCCCGTCATCGTGGAGACGATAATGTTGGCCACGGCCATCGCCGATGCCGGCCCCCACGAGCATGTGACACTCGAGACACATGATCGCCCAGGGACCGAAGACAGTTTTACCATCCACGAAATTGCGGCGCGACATGAGATTGCTGGCACGACAGAGGTCACAAACCACGGGTGACGTACCAAACCACACCTTCTCATTTTTGACAAAAGGTTTCTGGGCAGTTTTGGTTGACTTCATGATCTTATTCTACCAGGTTTCTGGGCAGTTTGCATTCAATAGGAGGTAGCCTGGCCCCCGGATTCAATCACCTCAGGTTCCGACTCGGACATGCCCACATGGTTCTCGCAGTGGGAGTAACCATGATCGCCTGGCCCAAATTCCTCTCCACACTGAGAGCAATACGTTTGGGTAAACCGTGGCGAAGTGGTGGTGTTATTTTCTTCATTCATCATGATCTAGATCTTACCACAAGAAGTATGGTTTTGCACAGAGCTCACTCCTTCGGAGTGAGCACATAATCTACGCCATCGATTGTCACTGTCTGCCCAGCACAGCGCTGGGCAGTCTGCCCAGCGCAAGGAGACAGCTTCTTCGGTTGTGTCTGTGCTTTGTGCTCTGAGAGAAACTCTCCGTTAAGGTACCATTGCTGTGTACCGTCAGAGTAGACAATGGCCGGGCCGTCTTCACGGTGGAGCTTTCCATTGAGGTACCAATGCTGGGTCCTGTCAGAGTAGACAATGGCCGGGCCGTCTTCACGGTGGAGCTTTCCATTGAGGTACCAATGCTGGGAACCGTCGGACCACTCAATGGCCGGGCCGTCTTCACGGTGGA
>JANLHH010000013.1 GCA_024654605.1 Patescibacteria group bacterium
GTGTCTGAAGTTCAGTTTGCAGAGTTTGTATCTGAGAGAGGAGTGTGGCGATCTTGGACTCCAGGTCGGAGATAGCGGTGGCGCCTGCGGAAAGCGGGAGGGAGAAAACAATGGAGAGCAGAGAAATCAGAATAAGAATGAAGCGACGTTTCATTACTTACTATTATATCACCGGTGAACTCCAAAAACAGAAAGATGTCCACACAAGCGTTACGATCCCTCCCCTCCCCCTTACTGATTTTTGGTGCCGCCTTGTTCCAAAGAACGGAACTTCGGCGTCACCCAAAATCCCATATACCTGCCGAACATCAAACGTGTTTGCGCATCAAGACCGGGAATGGAGCCGAGAAATATCATCGTAAAAGGCACCAATACCCACTGAAGCACCATAAATGCCTTGTGGCGCTTTTTCTGTCCTTCGGAAACTTCCGGCAAAAAACTCAAAGAAATAATCGCTGAAAAGAAAAGTCCCGACATGGCAACAAGCATGAGGTTGCGAGTGATAATGGGAAGGTTGTAGGAGAGCACTGTTTCATTAAACTCCTTGCCCCCCAACATGAGCGGAAGCCATCCAAGCAGGAAGATCAAAAGAGGATTAGTGGCGAGCGACCAGAAACCTTCGATCTGGATAAAACCCATCTTCACTTTTTTCGCGAATGGGATACTTTTGTTTTTTAAAAAGCTGAACAAGACATACGGAATATTTTCCACGCCCCATGTCCAACGTCTTTGCTGTTTGTAGATATTGCGCACCGTTTGGAGAAATGTCGGCGCAAGATTCGCATCCATAGAGACCGGGTATGAAAGCGGGACCACGGTATACGCGCCATTGTAGGCGACAAACGCATTCCAGAATATTCTGGAATCCTCGGAAACCATATTCTTCTGCCAAAACCCTATTTCGGAAAGCGCACTATAACTCAAAGAATGTGAAGAAAAGGTCGCAAGGCGTTCCGGGCGCTCTTGCTGAATCATCTGCCAAAAGGTTCCTGATGTTGCCACCACGCGCGAAAGCGCGGGTGCTTCCCAGATATTATTGTTATAGAGTGGAACCGGCTGGAATGAACTTCGCTCTGGGTTTTCAGCAGTTAAGAAATGCCACGTGAGGCAGAGAAAATACTGCGGATATACGATCGTATCAATATCAAACGCTGACACGATCACATTCTTGTGCGCGATATGGTGTTTATCAAGTATCTCCCTTCCCGCAAGCTCCGTCGCGTAAGAGATGTTAGAACCTTTCCCTGCCATTTCCCCGGGAATATCTTTCGGATGAACGGTAATTAAAAAATGACCGAAGTGCTCCGCATAAATATCGCGTAATTCTCTCGCAATAGAGAGCGCTCTTTCTCCCGCGCGCTCTTCCGCGGCAAGCACGATTGCCAGTTTTTTCTTATCTCCTTTGGTCTTCAGAAGAGACCGCAAGCCTCCTTCGATGGTTTCTTTGCTCTCATCATAAAACGGCAATACGACAAGATGTACGATGTTGTCATATTTCAAATTACTGAGACGCTCTTCCCAATCAACGGCCATGTTATGTTTCATTCGTTTCCAGTTCTGTCTGAGGTGAGCGGAAAGATACATCGTTTTGAAAACCCAATATACATCAAAAATGATAATAAAGAGCGCGGCGTAAACTGGTAAAAATGCCGACAAAAACACTATTCCAACAAGAGTACCCCATGACAAAAGCCCCGGTAAGATCTCAAGGATTCGATAGATAACCCTGTCTTTTCCGGTCAATTCGGAAGCCCTGCCAATGTGAAAATAGGGTGATTTCGTATACTCCATATTCCGTATACTACTGCATTATGGAGTTTTTACAAGAAATCTCCTTCAGTTCGAGTCTGCTATGTGCAACTAAAAAACTCCCCGAAAGGAGTTTGAATGGAGCCACCTGTCAGACTCGAACTGACGACCCTCGCTTTACAAAAGCGACGCTCTACCAACTGAGCTAAGGTGGCAATTAAACAAAGTTTACCTACTACATTTCCCGATGTCCACGTTATCTGCCAAAACAGCTAAGGTGGCAATTAAACAAAGTTTACCTACTACATTTCCCGATGTCCACGTTATCTGCCAAAACAGCTAAGGTGGCATGACTCATTAAATAAAAACTATTTGGACGCTTCCTCTCTGACGCTATCTCTATGGTCTGTGATGTCCTGCAGGTATTCTGACGCAGAGCCTCTCTTGCTGTCAAATTCACCGCGACCTCTCACAAGGTCTCTCATTTTGGTAATGCCGGTCTTTGCGCCAAACCGCGTCTTCGTGCGGTGAAATTTCCGCAGAACCCATCGTATTACTCGCTTCCCATTATCAAACAATGCGCGCATGAAGTGATGCACCGCCCGATGTTGCCTGCGATCAGCAGTATCTCTGTAAAGAACTCTTCGTTCTTGAAGATATACTCTCCCGCGTTTTACTTCCCACGCTCGAAACAAAAGCATGGTGATTATTTCTACGAATGCAACGAATGAGATGAGCGCAACAATATACATAGGTTTGAATGTATGAGTGCAATATTTCCAATCGTACCTCGTTCTAGGGCCTACTCCGCTAAACAACGAAACGTACGAAACGAACAACTTTTGTCTTCTCGCCAAATTTCTGGACTGCTTGTTCTTCAAGGTTTTTGATCGTAACGCTCGGATCTTTGATGAAGCTCTGTTCAAGCAATGCTTTCTCTTTAAAATAGGTGTCTATTTTCCCTTGTAGTATTTTTTCCTTGATATCTGCCGGTTTGTCTGACTCTGCCACTTCCTTGGTAAATGCCGCACGCACCTTTTCTTTATCCTCCTCCGTAATATCTTCCGTGCTCAAGAATTCAGGATTACTTGCGGCAACGTGCATGGCGATATCATACGCCAGTCGTTTGAATTCTTCATTCTTTGCGACAAAATCGGTCTCGCACGCAAGCTCTACCATGGAACCGACATTACCACCCGCGTGGACATACGCGGCTACCACACCCGCGTTCAATTCTCTCCCCTCTTTCTTGGAAGCAATGTCACTGCTTTTTTTTCGAAGAAGAATGATCGCCTGATCCATGTCCCCTCCCGCCTCTTCAAGGGCACGTTTGCATTGCATGACTGATACGCCGGTAGTGTCTCGTAATTGTTTGATTTGTTCGGTGGTAATTTTCATATAATGAAATGGCAATACGTAACCCACCGTCACACAAAAGAGGTGCGGGGAGGGGGGTGGTAAACTATATTAGTCGGTAACGGGTTCTTTTTTTGCGTCTTCAGGGCCCTTGAGAATAGACTCTTCTTTTGCGAGGGGCGGAGGAATCGGCTGGCGCGCACCACCCTCTCTGTATGCAGACGCGATCTCTCTGACGAGTAATTCAATACTCGGGCGAGAAGATTCGTTCGCGGGGATCGGGTAATCAATGTTATTAATGTCGCAATCAGAAGAAGCAAGCGCTATGACGGGAATATTCTCACCGCATGCTTCGGTAACCGCAATGTATTCGTGCTTGGGATCGACGACAAAGATCGCTTTTGGTAATTCTTTCATAGAAACGATTCCGGAAAAATTCTTATTTAATTTCGCAAGTTCTCTATCAAGCAAGAGTTGCTCTTTCTTTGTGTATTTGGCAAGCTCACCTTTCTCTTTTTTATTTTGAATTTCCTCCAAGCGTGCAACGCGTTTTTTTATTTCGTGAAAATTGGTGAGCATTCCGCCGATCCATCGTTCAGTCACATATGGCATATTGACCGCCCGCGCATACTCTTCCACTATTTTCTTTGCCTCTGGTTTGGTACCGACAAAGAGAATGGTCTTGCCATTCTGCGCGGCAGAGGCGACAAATTCCTTCACGATATCCAACGCCTGATTGGTCTTGTTCAAATTAAACAACTCCACTCGATTCTTAGCGCCAAGAATAAACGGCTTCATTGATGGATGCCGTCTGGATTTTGAATAGCCGAAATGAGACCCGGCTAAAAGCATGTTGTCTACAGATGTCTGTTTGTCCGCCTCTTTTTCTATCATATGTTTGGAAAGTGTACCAAAAACGCTCAAAATACGCAACTCCGGCTCATTTCTTCTCTGCTTCCTGTAATACTTCAACAATATCATCGATCTCGCCTCTCAAAATACCTTCTATGTTATGCCACGATTCTTTGATGCGGTGGTCGGTGACACGATTTTGTGGCACGTTATACGTACGGATTTTCTCCGATCGATCACCGGTGCCAATCTGCCCTTTTCTTTCCGAAGATGTTTTCCGCGCTTCTTCTTCCTGTTTTTTCTCATCAAGTTTTGCCAAAAGAATACTCATCGCCTTTTCACGGTTTTTAAGCTGGCTCCGCTCACTTGTGCAACGAACCGCGATACCGGTCGGCTTGTGGATGATGCGTACCGCGGTCTCCACTTTGTTCACGTTCTGGCCTCCGGCACCCCCTGAGCGGGAAAACTCCATTTCCAGATCAACGGGATTGATCTCAACGACATGCTTCTTGCGCAGTGGCATGATGGCAACCGAAGCGGTGGATGTGTGGATCCTTCCCGACTTCTCGGTTGCGGGAATACGCTGGATCCTATGCACTCCCATTTCAAAGCGGAGCTTCTTATAGACGCCCTGCCCTTTCATCTCAAACGATGCTTCCTTGTATCCTCCCAATGGAGAGAGTGATTCATCCAATTTTTTATATATCCATCCCTGGCGCTCCGCGTATCGTTGGTACATTTCCGCAAGTTGATATGCAAAGAGGGCCGCTTCCTCTCCACCGGCACCGGCGCGCACCTCAAGGATGATCTCATTCGGATATGCCTCCTCTTCCTCTGCTACAGTCCGTAGCCGGATAATCTGTTTGATGATTGAGTCTTTCTGCGCCCTAATGTTTCGCAATTCATCTTTTCCGAGTTCCGCCATTCCCTCATCCTCTTCGGCAAGTTTCTGTATGTCACGCTCCTCTGCCGAGAGGCGCTCAAATTCTGCCGCCAAGAATTGAGTCTTCGGGTTCTGTTTTAATTCTTCAATATGTTCAGTCAGAAACTGATCCGCATCCTGCGAAGATTGTATATTATTGTCGTTCATGTTCTTCTTCTATTCGGCAACGAATTACCTTTTCTACTCCCGTGACGAAAAATTATTACGCGGGGGTCTTATACAAAAACCGCCCAAAAAAGGCGGTCTCTGTGTTAAAAATCGCTATTCTTTTACCGATTCCTTTTCAGTCTTCTGTTCCTCTTTTTTCGCTTTTTCGGCTTTTTTTACTACAGGATTTTTCTTTGGTTTTTTAGGAACAGCAGCCGCTCTTCGTTGTTTGAATTTCTCCACACGTCCTGCGGTATCCAGTATTTTTTCATTGCCGGTGTAAAACGGGTGGCACACGCTGCACACTTCAACTCCGATCTCTTCCAAGGTGGAGCCCACCTCAAACTCTGCGCCGCATGCGCATTTTGCTCTTGCCTTTATATGATATTGTGGATGGATATCTTTTTTCATAACATTAACGTAAGTGGCTCAAAATATATCACATTCCTAGCTGGCTTGCAAGATATTGATCTGTGCTTGCAATTTAACGGCAATTTCCATCACATCGTTGCCATAAAACGCGTACGCAGGATTGCTTGCGTTTTTCCACCCGGCAAAATAACGGAGCGCCGCAAGGCGTTCGGCGGTATACCCACCCTCTGCCGCACCATTATCTTTTAAAAGGAGCGCGGCTGCCATAAATGCGTCTTCCGGATCCCATGGATTAGGCGGATTGTGTCCCGTCAAATTTGCGATCTTTGCCTCATAGAGGACCCATGTGGACGGAATAAACTGCGCCGGTCCCATCGCTCCACCATAACCGTAGGAAGGGGGGCATGATACCGCCGTATTCAACGGATCAAATCCGACACGCGCCGCGATTCCCGCAAATGGCTCGGTGTCCCGCGGAGATTTCATGACAGTCGCAAAAGACCTTCCTGTATTCTTTCCTACCCCTGATCCGGTTCTGAGATCTTTGACAAAACACTGCCCCGTATTTTCTCCCAGATTGGATTCTTGTGTGAGAATACTCAAGATAAACGCCGGGCGCACACCAGTCTTTGCTCCTACACGAGTCGCATATTCAACAGCCTTCCCGAATGGGATCGCGGCGCTATCGCGCAGGGCAAAAAGTTCGGCGCGAATTGCTGCCGCGGTTTTCTCCTTATCCTTCAATATTTGTTGATACGCTTTTTCCTGTCCTTTTGTCGCCGCAAGAATTTTGTTACGCTCCGTGCGTTTTTCTTCAATTCTTCCTTTCTGAAGTTCTTGGATGGTGCGCAATTCCACCTCCTCAATCTTTTTCTCTTCCAGCGCGTCTCTTTGTTGTGTGGTCGTATTCTTTGCGGTCTCAATGACATTGAACGATTCCTGAAGCGACGCCTTAATAGAATCAAACGAGTCCAGATCAATAAAAAAAGCGGAAAGGTCTTCGTTGGACAAAACAACCTCAACCAAAGAAAAAGAATCTATTTCATTGGTTTTGCGTATGAGTTGCGCGAGTGATTCTTTTTCTCTGTCTATTTTATCTGAAAGAGAGCCGATAATCTGTTCTTTGACCCCAATATCAGTACCGAGTTTTTGAATGGTGAGATTACGAACCTTAATGCTCAGTTGCGCTTCACTGATCTGTGCGTCTAAAATGGCGACATCTCGTTCAAGCGACACTTTTTCACGCTGTTTCTCTGAGAGTATTTTCTGTTGTGCTTCTATTTCCTTTTCCAACCCTGACAGTTCGTTTTCAAGCTGTGCCTTCCGACTATCAACCGTATCCTGGGTTGATTGTGCGAATGTTCTCTGAATCTCAATTCCGACAGCGAAAATAAGTACCCCCATCAAGAGAGCTGTCGCGTATATCGCTTTTGCGTATTTTTGTAATGTGATGTCAGGTTCGCTCATAGCACAATCACCTTTCATTGTACCCATGATTACACGTTCGGGCAACACAAAAACACCCCGTGCATTGCGCGGGGTGTTTTTGTGTATAGTATAATAGAGTATTCTAAGCCTTTTCGGACGAAACTTCCTCCGCTTCTTCTTTCTTCCCTTTTTTCTCTACTTCAATGGAAGCAAGATCAATTTCAGGCGCCACTTCCTCTTCCTCCTTCTGTTGTGCAATTGAGGCTACTGTTTCTCCCGGCTCGGCAGTTGCGACAACTCCGACAGGTAATTTCAGGTCTCCCACGCTGATATGACTATCAAGCAAGGTTAACAGAGAGAGATCAACTAAGACATCATGCGGTAGATCCTTGGGAAGCCCTTCCACTTCAAGTTCATAAAACACCTTCACTAAAGTACCTCCCAAATTCTTTACCGCCAGCGATTCGCCCGAGAACACGAGCGGAACGCTCACGATAACTTTCTTATCCTTATCAATAGCATAAAAATCAAAGTGTATCGGTTCATCAGTGATCGGATCAAGCGCAACATCGTGAATGAGCACATCAACCTCTTTTCCATCGGTATTAAGCGTAATGACGGATGATTCTCCGGCTTCTTTCCATATTTTCTTAAAATCAATTTTTGATATGGAAATAGGCGTAGATTTCGTTTTGCCGCCATAAAAAACACCGGGTATTTTGCCTCCTGCGCGTAATTTTCTGGTATCAATACTTGTGTCTCTTTTTTCTGCAGCTAATGTAAACATGCGCCCTATTGTACACAACTTGCCAAAAATGTCCACCCGGTAGTGAAAAAAGTATGGCGTTCTGCGCGTCCCACCAAAGGCGGGACTATACCTTTTTCTACTACGGGGTCCACCCCGCAAAAAAGACTTTATTTAAAAAATCCGGAGAATTAAACCGTAACGAGATTGGGGGGTGTTTGCCCTTCCAGCACCGCAATGATATTTGCTGCCGCTATCTCAGACATCTTTGAGCGCGTCCCCTCGGTCGCCGAAGCGATATGTGGCGTTACAATAACGTTCGGAAGAGTCGCTAAACCTGGCGCTAAAGCTGGTTCATTCTCAAAGACATCAATCGCCGCTCCCTTGATGGTGCCTTCCTGAAGTGCGGTAACAAGCGCCGCCTCGTCAACGACAAGTCCTCGGGATGTGTTCACCAGATACGCGGATGGTTTCATTATAGCCAGTCGTTCTTTGTTGATGAGATGTTTAGTAGAATCAAGAAGCGGCACATGCACCGACACCACATCGGCCGCCTTAAGCACTCCTTCCGGCGCGTCATGAAAAATGGCGTTCGTTGCCGCTTCAAGGGCGCTGTTTGCTTTTACATCATAATATATAATATCCATGCCAAGTCCTCGGTATGCGCGCTCAGCCACCTGCGACCCGATCCTTCCCGCACCCAAGATACCGAGGGTCTTTCCGCGCAGATCAACACCTAAGAAACTCTCCGGCTCCCACCCCTTAAACTTACCGGCGCGGACATAACTATCCGATTCAACGATGCGTTTCGTAAGCGCCATGATCATCGCGAGTGTATATTCAGCAACCGTCTCAGTAAGAACACCGGGAGTATTGGTGATGATGATATTTTTCTCTTTTGCGGCTTTTAAATCTATATTATTGTATCCAACGGCATAATTGGCGAACACACGCGCGTGAGGCGCCGCCGCGAATACTTCGGCATCTATGGTGTCGGTGAGGAGGCAGAGTACCGCGTCATACGGCTCCACCAAAAGCGCGCTTTTCAACTCCTCTTTGGTAAGCACGCCGTCCTTTTCGCTCATCACTACGCCGTAGCCCTTCTCTTTGAGCATGGTGATGCCGGCTAACGGGATGCGGCGAGTAACAAATATCTTTACCTGTTCATTCATATACTAAATTTTTATACAAAAAATATTAAACGCTCTATTCTCTATTGTTAAATAATTTCAATCGCTCAAAAACAACTTTTCCGACCGCGTCTTGCGCGGGCTTCATGAAGCGGTATGGCGCGATCTCATCAGGGTTCTCGGCAAGAGCGCGCTCTATCCCCTCTCGATAAGCGCGTCTGATCTCCGTGTTGATGTGGATAGTAGAAATACCCGCGGCAATGGCCGCTTTAAAATTCTCATCCGAAATACCGGACCCACCATGGAGCACAAGCGGTACGCCAGCCGCCTCTCGTATCTCCTTAATGCGCGCAATATTCAACTCCGGGTTCTTTGTGTTTCTAAGCATGCCGTGGATGTTCCCCACCGAAGGCGAAAAAAGATCAATCCCTGTTTCTTGTACAAAACGTTTAGCGTCTTCCGGAGTCGTCAGGTGTTCAAGCGACACGCCTTCCGGTAATTCATCAAGCAGTTTTGACGAGGTGCCGATGTACCCCAATTCCGCTTCCATTAAAATATCGGGATTCACTGACCGGGCATACGTCACGCACTCTTTCGTCTTTGCAATATTTTCTTCTATTGGTAATTTCGCCCCGTCAAAGATGACTGCGTCAAAACCCGCATCCACCGCTTCTTTCACTCGTTCCACTGAATAGGTGTGGTCGGCATTGATGAAAATGGGGTAATCAAACTCCTTGCGAATGCTCTTTACAAGCGCAACGGCTTGTCGCACCCCCACAAAATCGCGCTCACCTTCCGAAAGGCCGATGATGACAGGCACCTTGAGGCTTTGCGCCGCCCGGAAGATCCCCCACAGACCCTCAATATTTGAAATATTGAAATGACCAACCGCCACTTTTGTTTTTTCAGCTTCTTTTATGACTTCCCTCATTGATTTCATGTTTTACATTGTACCATGAACGCGCAAGAAAAAAATGGGGATATTGAAACGGAAGAGCTCGGTGGGAATCTTTGCTCTTGTGACCTTGGGTGTGAGTTGGTACTATGAAAGATACGATTACTAATGATAACAAGAGAGCCCCACGACATGGATGATTTTGATTTTATCGCGATTGGTGATATCACGACCGATGCTTTTATACAATTAAAGGACGCTGCAGTGGAAGATGGTATTGATGGACGCAAAAAACTTTGCGTAACCTTTGGAGATAAAATTCCGTACGAAAACGTAGTGGTCGTACCGGCGGTTGGCAATAGCGCAAACGCCGCCGTTGCCGCGGCACGCTTGGGGCTCAAGTCAGGACTGGTTTCCAATGTAGGAAACGATGACCACGGCAAAGAAGACCTGGAATCACTGAAAAAAAACGGTGTCGCAATAAACTTCGTAAAAGTACACGAAGGGAAATTAAGCAACTATCACTATGTGCTTCGTTTCGGAGCCGAACGGACTATCCTCATCAAACATGAAACGTATGATTACGCCATACCTGACATAGGAACGCCGAAGTGGATCTATTTAAGCTCGCTTGGCGAAAACTCCCTGCCCTTTCATCATACCCTCGCGAAATATCTCACCGAACGCCCGGAGATCAAGCTTGTGTTTCAGCCGGGAACTTTTCAGATAAAACTCGGCTACGAAAATATTCCCGACATTTATAAACTCTCGGAACTGTTCTTCTGCAACGTGCAGGAAGCGAAACGTATTCTGAAGACAAAAGAAAATGATGTACAAAAACTCCTCTTGGGTATGCGTGACCTCGGTCCGACTATTGTGGTCATCACCGATGGTCCGGCGGGCGCCTACACCTATGACGGCAAAGAAATGTGGCACATGCCCATGTACCCTGATATTGCCCCGCCGGTAGACCGCACCGGTGCCGGTGATTCGTTCGCATCCACCTTCACCAGCGCGCTCGCGCTCGGAAAATCCATTCCTGAAGCGCTTATGTGGGGACCAGTCAACTCCATGTCAGTCGTACAGCACATCGGCGCGCAAAAAGGACTTCTCTCGCGCCAAGAGCTGGAAAAATTTCTCACGGAAGCGCCGGATAATTACAAACCGAAACAGATCAAATAGTAAACGGATCAAAAAGAAAAAGGGTGACTCTAAAAAAGAGTCACCCTTTGTGGAAATTACTGCTGAAGTTGCTACTTAGGACGCGCTGCGGCCGGCCTTGTTGGCCGTGATGGCGTAGCCCTTGTCTTCGAGAAACTGAACCGCAAAGACCTCGAGCTCGTCCGTGGGAGCAGAGAAGGCGACGCCGTTGTCGGTGGCCAGGATGGTCGTGCGGCCGACTTCGCAACCGTGGAGGCTCTGCACCTTGTCACCCTTGGCAGTCGTGCCGTGGTAGGTCTTCCAGTTCTCGATCGGAATCGACTCGAGATTGACCGTCACTTTCGAACCATTGGCGAGCTGGGCGGGAACACGCGGTTTCTTGAACAGCTTCTTCATGCTTTTTTCTCCAGTAAGTAGTAAAAAGAACATTCATGGTTGCCGGGTGGCAAAAATGAAAACCGACCGAAAAGGTCGATTGGAAGCTATACTACACCCCTAGGTATTTTTTGTCAACCAGGTAGTGAAAAAAGGTATGGCGCTCTGCGCGTCCCACCAAAGGCGGGACTATACCTTTTTCTACTACGGGGTCAACACCTCAAGACTGCTGGGCTTCGTATTAAATTACTTCTTTTTTATGGCGTTTTTGACGGCTTTTTTGATCGAGGAAACACCCATGCCGTAGTGTTCTATGAGCTCATCCGGAGTGCCGGACTGGCCGAATTGATCTTGGACACCAATAAATATGATGGGTGTCGGATGCGCCGTCGCCAAAAATTCCGCTACCGCCGAACCCATACCGCCGTGCACCTGATGCTCTTCCACCGTCACCAACGCTTCATGTTTTTTTGCAAAATCCAATACTCCTTTTTTATCAAACGGTTTAATGGTTGCCAAATTCAAGACCGACACACCAACACCATCGGCTTCCAATTCTTTCGCGGCCATAAGCGCGTTATACACGAGCGCGCCGCACGCAATAATACCAACTTGGCTTTTTATTCCCTTTTTTGGCTCAAAATAAACTTCTGCCTTCCCTATCTTGAATGGTGTCGCC
>JANLHH010000015.1 GCA_024654605.1 Patescibacteria group bacterium
TGGTATGAACTGATCCCGGTGGTGAGTTTTTTGATGCAAAAAGGAAAATGCGCGAGCTGCGGGAGTAATATCTCTCTGCAGTATCTCGCGACGGAACTCTTCACCGGCGCGCTTTTCTTGTTTGTTTTCTACACACAGTACCCAATTCTTAATGTGGTGAGCGCGATAGACACTGTTTTTTATTTGATCGTGGTCAGTCTCCTTGTGGTTATCACGGTATATGACTGGAAGCATAAGATCATTCCCGACGCTCTGGTGTATACCTTTGCCGCGCTCTCTTTCGCCGCGTTCTTGTTCCACGCGGGAATTCCAACTGGTCGCATGTTGAGCGCCCCGTACGTTTTGAATATTTTTGCGGGTCCGATCATGGCAAGCCCGTTTGCTTTCATGTGGGTGGTGTCTCGCGGCAGATGGATGGGGCTCGGTGATGCAAAATTAGCTCTTGGTATCGGCTGGTTCCTCGGTCTGTATAGTGCCATCTCCGCGATTACTTTGGCGATTTGGATAGGCGCGCTTTTCGGTATCGCGATGGTTCTCTTGAGTCGTGTCGAAAGATTGTTTTTCAATGGTAAAACGTTTACAATGAAAAGTGAGATTCCTTTCGGACCGTTTTTAGTGCTCGGTACGCTTCTCGTTTTCTTTTTCCATATTGATGTGCTTGGCCTCTCGAATATCTTTCTCTCAATCTAGAACCTATCTTAAAAATAACCATTATGCATTCTCGTTACTGTGCCTCTCAAAAAAGAAAGCTTCAAGGAAAGAGAGGTTTCACTATGATTGAGCTTATTGTTACCATAAGTATTTTTGCCATGGTAACGAGCGTAGTGCTTGCAAATTATCCGAAATTCAGCAGCCGGATCGTTCTTGAGAACGTGGCGCACCAGATCGCGCTTACGGTGCGCGAAGCGCAAGCATATGGTCTTTCTGTGCGCGGGTTTGATAATAGCGGCACCACCGTGTTCCCCGGATATGGGGTCTATTTTCCCGCACCCGGGGTTGGCAGTAAAACTTTTACGCTCTTCGCAGACCCGAACGACGACCAGAGATACGATCTTTCAGTATGCAGATCAACCGGCAGTGAATGCCTGCAAGAATCTACCATACGAAGCGCCGAGCATATTTATTTACTCTGCGGTAATCTTAAGACAACAGGAGGTACGATAGAAAACCCGGGAGCCGCCGAC
>JANLHH010000021.1 GCA_024654605.1 Patescibacteria group bacterium
GCGCATAGCGAGGAGAAGAATGAGGTTCGTCGTGTACTACTAAAGAGTACACGACGCCCTGTACCCTTTAGTGGTACAGGGCGAGTCCTGCCGAGCGCACCAGTAAGAAACAGCGGAGATGCTGATTTTTGTTTTGGCTTGACAGGATAGATGAAATATGCTATTCTTAACGGTATCGGAATCATGGAAAAAGCCTTGTAAATCCGGTACACCCCGCCACGAGGGCATCGTGACAACCCAGTACCTTAAAGGAGGGAAAAACGATGATAGTGAACACCACTCGCGGTGACGTGTTCCAAGCGTCGCACAAGCACATCGCTTTCGCGGTGAACACCGAGGGCTACAACGATGCCGGATTCGCGGGAGCCGTTTCGTCCCGCTACTGGCCCGAACTGGCCAACACCGGCGCGAAGAAGCTCGGCGATGCGCTCATGAAGAACGGGAAGGGCAAGACCTTTCACGCCCTCGTGTGCCACTCGCTCGGTGGCGATGGCTGGAAGAAAACAGCCGAGACCGTCACGAAGTGTCTCGACGCGCTCGATGTCCCCGACGAAGAGACCATTGCCATCGTCCTCATGGGTGCGGGCATGGTCGGTCAGATGGGAGGCGCCGATACCTTCTCGATTCTCGGTGGGATGGCCCGCTCGAAGAAGAAGGTGGCGGTTTACACTCTGTAGACCACTCCGATCATCGCCGCCTCGCAGTATCAGAGGACCCTCGCGGAAATTTCGCTTGGGTCCTTTCTTTTTTATTATTTTTGATATTATTGTAATCATTTTGAAAATTTGTTATTCTTTATGTATCCGCTTCGCGAATTCTTGAATTGAATTGCCACCAAAGAAAAATTGGAAATTGTTAAATCTCGCGTCAAAGCCACTCCGAATTCGCGGGGGGTTCCTCGCCGCCGCAGGCGGCGAAATGCGTTCGAACTATTTTAAGAATGGCGCATAGCGAGGAGAAGAATGAGGTTCGTCGTGTACTACTAAAGAGTACACGACGCCATGCACCCTTTAGTGGTGCATGGCGAGTCCCTCCTTCGGCATATGCTGAAAGCATATTGAAGATAACAATTATATGCCCTGTTAGCTCAGTTTCCGCCAGAGGGCGGACAGGGTCCGAGCAGGCCCCGAAGCTAACAAATAAAAGATAGATAATTTAATAAACATCATGCCCTGTTAGCTCAGTTGGTAGAGCAGCTCCCTCTTAAGGAGATGGTCGGGGGTTCGAATCCCTCACGGGGCACAAAAAACAATGAGACAAATACGG
>JANLHH010000032.1 GCA_024654605.1 Patescibacteria group bacterium
TTGAGGTACCAATGCTGGGTCCCGTCGGGCCGCACAACAGCAGGGCCGTCTTCCCTGTGACGCTTTCCGTTAAGGTACCAATACTGGGTCCCGTCGGAAAACACCCTGACAATGTACTCAATGGTCTGATTTGCCTTGTTCATGATCTAGATTATACCTCAAAAAGATTTGATTTGCACCAGAAATGATCTAATCAGTATACCTTGTACTGCGGTGAGTAGGCAACCCGATCATTCATCATTCTGATGCAAATTAGTGGAACAGCAGGACTTGAACCTGCATTTCACGGCGATGCCGCGCGCCTTCCATTAGACGATGTTCCGACGTCTCTGAGCGTCCTCGACCGTCCCCAGAGACGTTTTTGTGATTCACCCAGCGTCCCAAGTGTTTCACTGATGAAACGAGCGTCCCCTAATTTCATCGGAGTCCCGCGGGGGATTCGAACCCCACTTCGTCACCGGGTGATCAATTCCAGTGACAGCCTTGAAAAGGCATTTGCCTTTCCAATCCACGGCCATGTGTCAGGACGGTTTAATGATGAGGGCTCCAGGCTTGGCCAATTGGCTGCACCGCCTTCCCTCACCATTAATAAGATTATATCATCTCAAGGCTTGGATTACACACTTTTTTGGGTCCTGTGGGACCCACCAAGAGGTCATCATGAAGGATGATGGATTCCCCATCCACTCGTCCGGGGCCTCACCGTGAGAACACGGTGACCTCTGGTGTCATGGTAACCTCGTAATACTCCTTGCGATTCCCGGTCTCCGGAACACACTCGTAATCCTCACGGTCCAGAACAATTGCTGCCGCAACGGCCAGGAATGCATCCTCAGGGGAGACTCCCTTGGAGGTGAGATGGCTCTTGGCATCCTTTCGCGAGAGCCCGAGTGAAAGTGCATGTCGTGCGAAATTGATTGCTGTAATCATACTGACTTTTCACCAACCCATCATCTGGAGTGCGATGACCATCACAATTGCGAACAATGCAAGAGGCTCGAGAATCTCCTCGTGGATCTCAGAAAACTCTTTGCGAATCTCGTTTAGTGAGTATTGTTTCATGATGTAGTTAGATCTTACCACGGCATGTGGCCAATTTGCACCTCAAGAGAGCGTAAACTAAACAACAAACTTGAGGACCGTAACCCACCTACCTCCATCACGGGTGTAAACACCACACCGGGTAACATTTTGGAACTCGAGAACGCTCAGGGTTCCACTAGTCAGACGCTCGAGCTTCTGAGTGAACCGATCTTTGCCGGCCTCGTACTTCTCCGCGAGAAGAACGCTGGCGAAGGAATGCAATCCCGAGCGATTGCCCATTCCAGCCCAAAGAGTCTTCGACTTCTCTGCACCCACCGGAGTGAAAATCACCCGATCACCATCCTGAGCAGCAGCGTGAAGGCGATCAAAAACTTTCTTGTCCATCAACATGATCCGATCTTACCAGGTTTTTGGGTTATTTACACACACTACACATCGAAATCATTATTGATCCGGGCTCTGGCGGCATAGTAAAGCTCATCCTCCGCCTCTCTCCGAGCCTGTTCGGCCTGAAAGCGCTCCTCATCCGCCACCGACCATCCCTGGCTGTCAACCAGTTGTTCGCCGGAGAATGCACAAGTGTTCTCCTTTGCCATCCTCTTCTTCATCTCTGCCTCGAGGATATCGAGTTGACCCTCAATTAGAGGATCGACTGAATCTCCGCGGTCACGTGCCATTTCCGTGTAAAGAGCGTCAATCTTGTCACTCAGAGCATCATCAGAGAGACTACCAGGATTTGAACTGTTCCGCTTCATTATGATACTATCTTACCACGTATTGGAAGCATTTGCACCAACTCCCCATCTTTACGCTTTGCCAGCGCTGAGCTTGTCGTTGGCAATCACTGCCAACTGACCACAATACTTTTGCATCATGCGGCGGGCCTTGTCAAGATGCAAACCCGTCAGTTGACGACCGCCAAGAATCCAACGAGCGTAATAGGTCCCACACTTTGCATCAGCATGGTTAAACCCACGGTTATTACTGTGACGAGTGGACTCTGTCTGCTTTTCATCAAGTGTCTGACGCTCGAAGATTACCACCACTGCACGCTTTAAAGCAGTGTCATTGCGGTTGATGAGGGCTTTGATGTTTTCTTTATTCCCCTTCGCAATAGACATTTTCGATCTCCTTCGTGGCGAGGTACCTTCCCCACCATGATCTAGATCTTACCATAAGATCTGTGCGATTACACTAGCATCCTACCCAGGATTTGAACCCGGACTTCACGGTCAGGACCGTGCGTTCTTCCAACCTACTTGTCCTTACGATCCCCGACCGAGGAGGACTTTTGGTCATAAACTAGTAGGATAAAATCAACAGTAAATCACTGTTTGGTCGCAGTCCCAGGAGTCGAACCTGATCTGACCACATCAACCCTTGCGAGGTGTTCCTACCCAGAACCTTTTTGATGTGGACTGCGATGATAATGGAGAGGATTTCCCCTCCCCACCATGATCCGATCTTACCACAAGAAGTATGGTTTTGCACAGAGCTCACTCCTTCGGAGTGAGCACATAATCTACACCATCGATTGTCACCGTCTGCCCAGCGCAAGGAGACAGCTTCTTCGGTTGTGTCTGTGCTTTGTGCTCTGCCTCTGAGAGAGACTTTCCATTGAGGTACCATTGCTGGGTCCCGTCGGGCCGCACAACAGCAGGGCCATCTTCCCTGTGGAGGTTTCCATTGAGGTACCAATGCTGTGCACCGCCAGAGTAGACAATGGCCGGGCCATCTTCCCTGTGGAAGTTTCCGTTGAGGTACCATTGCTGTGTACCGTCACGCCACTCAATGGCCGGGCCGTCTTCACGGTGGAGCTTTCCATTGAGGTACCAATGCTGGGTCCTGTCAGAGACAATGGCCGGGTCATCTTCACGGTGGAGCTTTCCATTGAAGTACCAATGCTGGGCACCATTAGGAGACACCTTGACAATGTACTCAATGGTCTGATTTACTTTGTTCATGATCTAGATCTTACCAGGTTTTCGGACAGTTTGTACCAGGATTACGAGTGATACGTTCCGTAACCCGAGATAATCGGGAAGAACTCATCACAGATTGCATCATCGCACTCATCGAGATCAAACACTCGACATGCGTTCGAGAATGCCTCGTCCTCGTCGAATTCACCATCTTCCATCCAACGGAAGCCACTTTCGAGAACCCACTCGCGCACCGCTTGTTTCTTGTCTACCGTGACCAAATCTTACCACATTTTTAGTTGGTTTGCACCGGCGTGCATTTGTCGATGATGTCCTTGAGACTCATGGTAATCAACCAATTGAAAACCGTCTGGCCATCACTGATGGCATCGACCTTGGTCATTCGATTCAAAAGTAGCTCACCGTGAGAGGTCTTGGCAGACCACGCACCATTCATCTCAGTAACAACCACCGGAAACGCTACATCGTTCATTTTTGGCTCCATCATGATCTAGATCTTACCACGGAAATGATGATTTTACACAATTTTCTTGGGTTCAATGATGATCAACGTTCATATGTACTACAGTCATATACCGGTACACGCCAGGTGCGACATCCAAAAATTGGTGTCAACTCTTTGGTAAACTTCCGGGTGATATTTTTGGTTTCATACTTGTGTCCCTCATCGCTTGAATACAAAAGAATCGCAATTGCCTTGGCAGCGTAAGGGCGCTTGGGACACATTCTCCGAGTCCACATTCGATGAGCAGCGTCGATTTCCTCAACAATCTCCTTTATCGTACTACCCGTATCGATAAAGTCATCAATGATGACATATTTTTTGATCGGCAAAACTCCCTCAACCCGCTCGCCAGTATGACCCATATCTTTCCTAACGTGGAGCAGACCACACCCTAAACGGAATGCGACTGGGTAGGCTACAGCGGCGCCAGAAGAGCCTCTGAACGCGATTGCATCAAACTGGCCCACTTGCCTCAATCGCCGGATAACGCGATTCACCATTGGTTTGAAACGTTTTGGATCATACACTTCTTCAAGGTACGAAGTCTGAACGTAGGAACCCGTCTTCATGATCAGATCTTAATTTAAGAAAGTACCAATTGCACGGACTAACCGCGCCGCCCTGCAAAACCTGCAATCTGCTCGTGACCCGAGCCACCGTGAGACTTGCAGGCACCTGGACCGTACCACCGATCGTGTGAATTCGCATTGAAGCCCCGTGGAAGACTCGTAGTACCGCGCACGGCCAATTTCAGGCCGTAATTTTCCAATGCAACACGCAATGTGACAATGCTTGTGCGCAATTCAAAACTGAGAGTTTGAAGATCCACGGCAGTGAATTCCTCACGTTCGTCATCGATAAGAAACTCCACGAAGGCCTCCACGCTAGAATACTCAGGCAAAGAACCAACCACGTTCTTCTTGGCTACCATGATCTAGATCTTACCACAAGAAGTATGGTTTTGCACAGAGCTCACTCCTTCGGAGTGAGCACATAATCTACGCCATCGATTGTCACTGTCTGCCC
>JANLHH010000036.1 GCA_024654605.1 Patescibacteria group bacterium
CGGAACTCATGCTTTGCAATGAAAGCACGATTCGTAGCCTGTGTCCAGCTTTTCAGCGCCCGGTCATCGCGAACTGCCCGGACTTATTGAGAAGTTACATTTCCGCAAGCTATCTATTTGTTAATCATGTATTTATTCAGTTTGGCTTGTTTCTTGCATAGTTCTAACTATAGACTGCTGTTACCCCGGTACCGGGTTGCCAAGAAAGGTGCTTGTCACGGGGTTAATCATTCAGCCAGTCATTAAAGGAAAGCCAAACAATGAGAGTCCGCCACCCGCATCAAGGCTTTACATTAGAACCTGAGCATTACCGCCAGACTGAAAACTTAGATAGAGGAGACTTGCCATAACGACCTACTTGCATTGACGTGACATAATGCCTCGCTGAGACTCCGTCCCCTGGTGAGGCCTATGTCACGGTTTATCTTTACCCTGTTTCTTGTTCTCGGCTACTCACATGTTTTTGCTTCAGAGCAGGCCAGTCGCATTCTTTTTAACGGCAAAGTAATCACCGTTGATCGCAAAGACAGCGTACAGCAAGCCATTGCCATTGTGGGCAGACACATTCTGGCTGTTGGCAGCAACGAAGAAATTGAAAAACTGGCAGGCCCGGATACCGAAATCATCGACCTCGAAGGCCGCGCCGTCACACCCGGCTTACTGGACGCCCATGCGCATTTTGCCCAGGGCGGCTTAGCACAGCTGCTGAACATTGATCTGAGCTATCCCAATGTCAAAAACATGACCGATGTCGTTAGCCTGGTGGCCGAACGCAACGCAACATTGGGCAGCGGCGACTGGCTGATTGGCCGCGGTTGGGATGAAGGCAAGCTGGAAGAGCTACGCTACATTTACGCCAGCGATATCGATCCGGTTTCCGGCAACCGGCCCGCCTGGCTGGTGCATACCATGGGCCATTATGGTGTGGCCAACGGCCTGGCACTGATGCTGGCTGGCATCGACCAGAATACCCCCGACCCACCCGGCGGTGTGATTGATCGTGATGCGGAAGGCAAGCCCACCGGCGTGCTGAAAGAAAGCGCCATGGGCCTGGTCACAAAGCATATCCCGGCTCCCGGGGAGACGCACAAACGCGACGCTATTCGGCACATGGCGGCCGCATTCAACAGTGAGTGTATGACCGGCGCCAAAGACCCCGGTATTGGCTGGGGCATGGGCGGTGATCTGGAAGATGCACGGAATGCCTGGCAGGCCTATCAGGATGTGCTGAATGAGGGCGCACTGAGCGTGCGTATCTTTGCCCTGTGGCCCAGCCCTCAGAACATGGACGATGCGCGTTCACTGATCCGTGAAATCCTGCACTTCACCAAACCTTACGAGTCCACCGGTGATGACCATCTGATTTCCGGCGGCATCAAGATTTTTGCCGATGGCAGTGGTGGCGCGCGCACGGCCTGGTTATGGGATGACTGGAACAGGAACCGTACCGGGCTGGATGAAGGCAACAGCGGTTATCCGGCCTTTGATGCGGACATCATTCGCAATCTGATCTTCCTTTATCACGACAATGGACTGAACATGGGCGTGCATGCCATCGGCGATCGCACCATCGACTGGGTGGTTGCCTCTTATGCGCTGGCACTGAATCACAATCCACATAAGGGACTACGACACTCCATCATTCACGCCAACATTCCCACAGAGTTAGCGATGAATACCATGGTTGCCTTGCAACGTGAATTCGATGCGGTCTACCCGGAACCCAGCCCGGGATTCACCTGGTGGATAGGTGATACCTATGCCGGAAATTTTGGTGTGAAGCGCAGCCTGCGATTGAATCCGTTTCACAGTTTCCAGCAAAAAGGCATCAAGTGGGCTTCCGGTTCAGACTTCAATGTCACCCCGTTCGCGGCACGCTATGGTCTGTGGGCTTCAATTGCCCGCGAGCCCTTGCTGGGCGTATACGGTAAAGAGGTGTTTGGCACAGCAGAGTCGGTCGATATCCATGTCGCGCTGCGCAGTTACACTATCTGGGCTGCACGGCAAATGTTTCTGGAGAAAGAAACCGGTTCCATCGAGCCGGGCAAATATGCCGACCTGGCGGTCTGGGACACTGATTTCTACACCGCACCCACCGCCAACATCAAGGATGCGCAATGTGAAATGACCCTGTTCAATGGCGAGGTGGTGTATCAATCTGTAGGAGGCAGCCTTGCTGCCGACCATCATACCTATCGGGGGCAAGGCCCCCTCCCACATGCAATGTCATTCACTTAAATAATAAAAGCCAATAAGAAATAAGAAAACCATTAAAAAACATCCACTTAAGCTCAGTTTTCTGCCAACGTTTTTAGCCTTGACTATATCCCCACACTATGCCAATATAGGTGTGGTTAATTTTAATTTCTGCGGCGGGGACCTCAATGACAACAGCGATCACCCAACCCCTGACGCTTTCTGGGCGTTATTTTCCTAAAAAAGAACTCGCTTATATCCAGCAAACCGTTAAAACGTTCTCAAGCTTAAGCCAGACTGAGTTGGCCGCAACAATCTGTGAGCATTTACACTGGGTCACGGCAAAAAAACGTCATAAGATTAATGCCTGCCTCAACGCTTTGGCGAAATTGGAACAATGGGGGTATATCACGTTACCGGCAAAACGCGCTCAAAAGCAGCGTCAATCTAAAGCGATTGTCTGGACCTCACAATCGGCGCCCGGCGCACCGATTAATGGTGCGCTCAGTACCCTGGGGCCGATACAGTTAGTGGTGGTCACCGGTAAAGCCGATGTCGCGCTCTGGAATGAATGGGTGGATCGGCATCATTATCTGGGTTATCGTCATCCGATCGGTGCCGCCTTAAAATACTTTATTATTGCTAACACACCGACACGGCAAATCTTAGGCTGCCTACAGTTTTCAGCGTCGGTTTGGCACCTCGCTGATCGGGATAACTGGATTGGTTGGAAAACCAAAGACCGGGAGCAGCGCTTAAATCTGGTCATCAACAACAGTCGTTTTTTGATCTTACCTTGGGTTAAGGTCGCTAACTTAGCCAGTCACGCCTTAGCGATCGTCACACAACAAATTGCCGACGATTGGCATCAAGCCCACGGGTACCGTCCGGTCTTAATTGAAACCTTTGTCGATACCGCACACTATCAAGGCACCTGTTATCGAGCCGCCAATTGGTCGCTGATTGGTGAAACCAGCGGTAAAGATTGGCAAAATCCGGCTAACAATAAAGACGGTACGATTAAGCATCTGTTTGTTTTTCCGCTGAATCGTCATTTTAGAGCCATTTTGAAAAACGAACCGCTGAGCACTCCCGCCTCAGTCATTGACGAAGATTTTTTGAAGTTATGGGGCCGCGTGGTTAATATCATCGCCGAGGTCGCTCACGCTTATGATGCGACATGGCAAAAACGTAAGCGGGTGATTGATTCATTATTATTGGTTTTTCTTATTTTTCGCTTGGTTTTTTCAAAAAACACACAGAGCTATGGCACGACGATTAGCGAGTTCTGGCACAACTGTCATCGGATGAAATTCCCTTTACCTCAAAAGCAAGCCGTCTCAGCTTCATCCTTTACTGAAGCACGCAAGAAACTCAATGAATCCATTTTTATGGTACTTAACCAACGCATTATCCAAGCCTGTCCAGAACAATCCGCCGAGCGATGGTATGGCCATCGCCTATTTGGCGTCGATGGGAGCAAGGTCAACTTACCCCGAGAACTGATTAAAGCGGGCTATGCAACGCCACAAGAAAACAGCCATTACCCACAAGGTCTGCTGAGTTGCTGCTATCAACTGAAAGCAAAAATCCCTTATGATTTTGATCTGGTGAGTCACGGCAATGAACGCCAGTGCGCTTTGTTGCATCTACAAACATTACAAGCCAATGATGTCTGCGTTTATGATCGTGGCTATTATTCTTACGCCTTACTATCGCTGCACATTCAAGCCGGTGTGCATCCGATTTTTCGCATGAAAAAAAATACCGGTAAAGCCATTGATGCCTTTATCGACAGTGATCAAACGGATACGTGTATCACCTTGATGCCGAGTAAGGCACGACAACGAGAAATTAAAAAAGAATTTCCTGACATGGATTTTATACCCCAAAAAATACGTCTGATTAAATACGTCATTGGGGGCAATCGCTATTGTATTGGTACCACACTCATGGATAAGCACTACACGATTGAGGCACTAAAAGACGTTTATCATGCGCGCTGGGGCATAGAAGAACTTTATAAAGTCAGCAAGAAAATAATTGAAGTGGATGATTTTCATGGTCGCAGTGAGCGCTGCGTTAAACAAGAAATATTCGCACATTTTGTGTTGATCACCCTCAGTCGTTTATGCGCTAATGCTTCTGAGCATTTACTGGCGAGTTTACTTAATTTGCCGAGTGATGATAATCCCAAGACCGAATCCACTATTCAAGTGAACTTTAAAAATACCTTAACGACCGTTGCGCGACACCTTGAGGAAATATTGTATGCACCGAGTATTTTAATCAAGCAGGTCATGACCGACTTGGTGCATTCAATCTCACGGTATTATCATCAGAAGCGAAAGGGGCGACGTTATGTAAGGGAATCAAAACAACCGGTACACCGATGGAATATGCGGCGAAATAGCGCTTGATTTTTTAATAGGGTTTTCTGGACCCAAGTGAGGTTTAGCCGAACCCTTAAACGAATGGGATTGTTTCTTAAACGAATGGCATTGCTCCTGTAGGAGGGGGCTTTGCCCCCGATTGGTCAATGTTCGGCAGCAAAGCTGCCTCCTACAGGAGCGGCTGATGGTCGGCAGCGAGGCTGCCTCCTACAGCGGTTACAAGATGGGTTCAAGAAAACCGAACATCGACCCTAGAAAGAGTACCAGGTACTGTCGCCTCGTCCGCACCACTTCGGGAAAACTGCCGATGGGGTAGTAATTCAGATAAAAGTCCGGTGAATCAGGTGATACCACAGGTTTGCCCGGAATCAATTCAAATGCCGATGTGGGCCCTTTGGCAAACGAAGTGGAATCCGCGATCCTCAAATTGATCGGCAGGTCCTCGGCCACAGGCTCGTCCTCGTCAGGCAACATGGCCACCACCCAGCTGTTCCGTGGCTTGATGTCTCGGCGAATCAGTGCCTCCAGCGCCTGCGCAAAGGCTTTATCCCAAACGATTAAACCATTCTCGGTATTGAAGCCTTCCGAGCGCGGATCGAAATTGTGCGACCCCACCATGGCAATTTTTCCATCCACTACAAATGATTTGGAATGCAGACCCACCCTGGGTGCCAGCATCTCGATGGTTGAGCCATCACCCGAAACCACTGACTGGCTCTTGATGCCCGCTTTTTTCTCAGCAATCAGCTCAGGCCAGCGAGGGAAGAAGGCCGGCGCGTCGGCCGGAAAAGGTTTGAACTCGTACATATAAAAACCGAGCTTTTTGACGTAACGCTTTTTACGCTTGTGGGTGTGGCCATAAACTGTATCGCCATCCGTAGAGGCCAACGAATTGGTGGAAAACACCAGTTCGATTTCCGGGTTGCCCTGGCGCAGTGCCGCAAATAATTTGCGCGCATTGGGCGACAACACCATGTAGGGCGACTGGATCACAATGGATTGTTTTGCGGAATTCAGCACCCGGTTCAGTTCCGCCGTGACATCAAGCTTGGGAGCATCCTCCGGGAACGCACGCTTGCGTGGCAAATCAGAAAAATACGCCAGCTTTGATACCTCAAACGTGGGCTCAACAAATTGCTTGCGTATGTACTGTTCGTCCTGCGCCTGTTCCAGTACAGGCAGCAAGCGCGGCTGCGGCTCATAATTTTCCAAAGGTACCGGGTCGGTTTTCAGCAAGCGTGTGGCAATATCGCGCAAATGCTGCACAGCCACGGATCTGGGGCTGCTCCAGAATTGCTCAAACGATGCCAGCATATCCGTTACAACCGCCCCATAAACCGCGATATCCCTGTCCTTGAAGTTATAGCTGGTGTCAAAGTCAAAATAGCGATCAGCAATATTGCGCCCACCAATGACACCCACCAGACCATCGATTGCCAGCAACTTATTGTGCATGCGCTGGTTGACACGCCGGAAACAGCAGATAAATCCGCTGACCCAGTCATGATTGGCCATATCGGCCTTGTCAAAAGACGGGTTGTAAAAGCTGATATCAAAATTCACATGCGCCATGGTGAGCTGCACCAAATGATCCAGATCTGCTTCAGTAAACATCTGATCCAGTAACAAGCGCACCTTGACACCTCTACGGGCTGCCTCCAGTAACTCGTGTAACAATAGATCACCGGTATCATCAGCACGCAAAATAAAATTCTGCAACTCGATGCTTTCACGCGCAGCGCGTATCAGATGAATACGGATGATCAGCGCATCGACGCCGGTTTCCAGCAACACCAGGTGGTTTCTACCCGAGCGCTTGTCCGCTGCTGCCAGCTCCAATATGGGTGAAAACTCACTGCAACGATCAAGTTGATCAGGGTCACAGCTCAGGACTTGTTGTCTGGTGCTGGCAACGCGAGCATCGACTTGTTCCACACGGGCTGGCGACAAACTGCAGGCGCCAGTCAGCCCGCACAGGAGAGCCAGGCCTAACAAGTGCCGCACTCGCTTTGACAGATAAAATAGATAGGACAGATAAGCAGCCTGGGTCAAACCCGTCTGGTTCGAGCCAGGATGCTTTAAATTCATACCGCTGCTAACAGTTGAAAACAGTGTGCCCTCAGGCGGGACTGGTGCATGGCGATGGCTGCCATATAATCCTCATCCGGGCGCAACAGGGCCAAAGACCAGTCGGAGTATCCCGCGCCATCAAAATCCAGCATGGCCGGAGGTAGCTCGGGCCGTACTTCCACCGTAAAGCGGCATAATTGGTTGGCTATACCCTCACCATAGGCTTTTACCACCGCTTCCTTGCAAGCCCAAGCGCGAAGAAACGCAGTATTCTGTTGCGACTCTGGCAACTGCTGCAAGGCCTTTGCCTCGGCTGCGCTGAAATAACGTTCCGCCAGACGCAAACCTTTCCGTGTGGAGCGAGTGACAGGTTCCAGATCCACGCCGACCGGTACTTCACGGGTTATTCCAACCAACAATCGGTCATCGCTCTTGGCCATGGAAAACTGTAAAGCGCTGGAATGCACGGAACGATCCAGCGCGGGCTTGCCGCGTACACTGCGTTGCAGGATCACATCTTTGCCAGGCAAGCCCAGGTATGCACCCAGTAACAAGCGTAAATAGAACCGTCGGGCGAAGCGCAACTGTCCTGGATTCAGTTTTACCGGTGCGATCATCCTGTCTTTACTGAAGGCCTGACTGAGTGTCAGCGCCAGTTTGCCCAGATCCAGATACCACACATGCACCTCATCAGGGCCGGGAAGCCCCAGCTCAGGCAAAGGCATATAGCGTGGCTCGAAAGCCTCGACTTGAATCCAGAATGCTTGTTCTTTCTCCCCTGACAACATCTATCCCTTAAATTCCCG
>JANLHH010000041.1 GCA_024654605.1 Patescibacteria group bacterium
CAGGTCACGAGAGAATACTACATGAACGATTCGCGCCAAAGCGCGCAGATAAGAGAGCTCGGCAAAACGGCGCTGGGGAAGGGGGAGCAATACCGAACGGAAAAACTGGCACAATTACTAAAGAGTATTGATGTTTCGGGGAAAAGCGAAGAGGAAGCCGGTGTCAGCTTAGCGGCGCTCGTGCAGGAGTCCAATCGGAGATTTATTGAGAGTAAACTCACTATTCCTTTTGACGTATGGTATTCGGAAGATGAAAAACTACGGGCAACGGGCGCAAATGACGCAATGCTTGCAGAACTTTCAGACAAGGGTCTTACCTATGAACGTGACGGAGCGGTGTGGCTCAAAACCAGCGAATATGGAGATGATGAGGACAGAGTTGTTGTTCGTTCGGATCTGAGTAAGAGTTATTTTATTTCGGACATCACGTATCATCAAGACAAGTTTGCGAGGGGATTTGATACAGTGATTGATGTGTGGGGTGCCGACCACCACGGGCACGTGAAAAGAATGCACGCGGCGGGCAAGATGCTCGGATGGCCGCAAACCCCTGTGCTTCAGCCGATCATTTTCATTACCCAGCTTGTGTCGCTCAAGGAGGGTAACGAAGTGAAGAAGATGAGCAAGCGCGCCGGAACGGCAATATACCTTGAAGATCTGGTGGATGAGTTTGGCATTGATGTCGTGCGATGGTTTTTTGCGGAAAAAACACTGAATACTCATATGGAATTTGACGCGGCTCTTGCGCGGGAGCAATCGCAAAAAAATCCGGTCTTTTACGTACAGTACGCGCATGCGCGTATTCATTCCGTGCTGGAGAACGTTCATGATCTCACACCGAATGAAACGACGCTTCTTGATGTGTTAGCAGGCGCAAGAGCACGCGCTCTGACGCTGAAGCTTCTGCAATTTCCCGAAGTCGTTCTAGAAGTGACTAAGGAATTTCAAGTGAATAAACTCACGACCTATGCGTATGAATTGGCGAGTGATTTCAGTCAGTTCTATCATGACGTGCGAGTTATTGAAGGTGATCAATACAACAGAGGAGCGCTTCTCCTCATGAAAATAACCAAAGAGGTTTTGGCGAAGTCTCTTAGTCTGCTGGGCATCAGCGCTCCGGAGAGAATGTAAAGAGAATTTCTTTTTTTTTTGCTAAGACCAATAAAAGGGTGGTACTATAAGAGGATATTATGGAAAAATCCGACCGAGAGGGAGAGAAGTCTCCCGTTGCCAAAAGAGAAGAGGAAATCCTCGCTTTCTGGGGCAAAAACCGCATTTTTGAGAAGACGCTGGAGAAGACGAAAGAAGGCACGCCTTTCGTTTTTTATGACGGCCCGCCGTTTGC
>JANLHH010000071.1 GCA_024654605.1 Patescibacteria group bacterium
AATAACGGCTTTTTGACTTATATCGAATGACAACCACTTTCTTTCCCTTCCCTTCTTCAGTAAACACCGCTTCCACGGTGACACCTTCAAGATACGGAGCTCCCACTTGCGTGGTCTTCCCGTCATCCACAAGAAGCACCTTATCAAAGATGATCTTTTCTCCCTCCTTGTGCTCACCAGAGAGCTTTTCAATGGTAAGAGAGTCCCCTTCAGAGACCTTGTATTGCTTGCCACCTGTTTCTATAACTGCGAATTTCATAAGTTTTTATTCTACCTAAAATATTAAAAAATGCAAGCTCTACTTTATTTGGCACTTTGGAGCCAGAGCGTAAACCTATAGAAAAGGCTCGGGTTTGTGGGTTCCAGCACGATATTGTGATACTGGCGCCCCTCTTCATTTCGCGTGAAAGATTCCGAAGTTGACGCATATTTATCTGTATTGATAGAAAGCTCGATACTGTCATAAGGGGTCAATATCTGATAGTTTCCGTCCCGATCACTTTCTATGCTATCCACGCCTCCATTGAAAGTAAGTGGTATGTTCGCAAGTCTCTTGCCTCGCGTGTCGGTGACGATCCCTTCCACCACAAATGGCTTATAGTATTTTTGAATGGTTTTAAAAACCTCCCGTCTACTTCCATCCGTGTTTAAAAGAGAAGTGGAACCGCCAAGAAGCGTCCAATAATTCAATCCTCCTATAACAACAGATCCTTTCTTCTGATACACCTCATTCAGAATATCTTCCACCACTTGCGCCTGTTTTGTCTCCGACAGCGGTCCGTGAATATCGGGGATTGGCGCGCCGAATTCTCCCAGTACTACCGGAGCACCATATTTTTCGTATAGATACTCCACGTCTGCCACGAGTTTTTTCGCGTCTTTCACATAATGGTCAACTACGACCACGTTCCCTGTTTTTTTCACCATTTCTTTGGTGAAAATTGACTTGGCGACATCACCGTTGGCAGAGAAATATCCACATGTCGCGCGTACCCCGGCCTCTTTCATCGCCTTTTGGCAATTCTCATAGGAACCAATAAGAAAATTTCGGAGCGCTTCCTTTTTTGCATCCGACTCCCATACATTTTTCAAGATACCGTTCTCCGCTTCCGGCGCGGGAGTGAAAATATCCCCTTTTCTGAAGAGTTCCGGATGCGCAGTAATAAACGCGTAAATATCGTGATGATGTTCCGTCGGATTGGCATAGAGCGGATAGCCAAACCACCCTTCCCACGAAGAGAGGTTGCCCCGAAACCACACGTGTAGGTTGTGTCGCCGCGCCGCTTCAACCCACAGCGACAGAAACGGCACAAATTCCTCGTCATATGGTGTGCCGATGGAAATGCAGTTGGCACCCGCCTCTTTAATCGCGCTTACTTGCGCCTCTACGAGCTCCGCAATATCACTTCTCTTGCCCCACTCTCGCGCCGTATCCCGTGAATACTTTACCGTATCCACGCATTGA
>JANLHH010000044.1 GCA_024654605.1 Patescibacteria group bacterium
ATCGCGAATGATCTTTTTTATCTTATCCGCCACTTCACCCGACTCTCCCGAAAGCCCCAGTGTTGGATAAATAAAATTGTTCCCGCTATCGGGATATAATGCCGTTTTCTTTGATTCTCTTTGGTATTCCTTGAAATCCATATATGAGAAGCTCCTTCTATTGGTAAACCAATGATATCACACCTGCCATGCAAAAAAAAATCTCTGAAACCCGTAGGCTTCAGAGATGGAAAACGCTATGAATCTATCACTGAAAGGACAATGTCAAAAACTTCCTTCACGACGTCTTCTTGCGCCATGCCGGCATCAATCACTGTGGTGCATCCAGAATGTATCTGCGCAAAATGAAGAAAGCTTTCTCTTACCCGCACATGAAAAGCCATTTCCTTTTCGTCAAACCGCGTGGTATCTTCTCCTTTTGCCTCTTTGGTTCGTTCCAGTCCTACCCAAGGATCCACATCTAATATGATATACATGTCCGGGTGCGGACCGCCCATCCATTGATGAAACACCTTCCTGTGTCCGATGGCTAATGCGTTCAACGTCTGAAAATTACCCCACATGTCTTTTCTTTCCGGTCCATCAATCTGATATGCAATGGTCGAAGCGTCAAAACGGTCGCACACAACATGAGTGCCATTCTGTAACGCCGGATTGATAACAGTCTCCACATGTTCGGCACGTGCCGCGCAAAAAAGCATGAGTTCCGTAAGAGGCTGCATGCTTCGAAGATCAAGATACTTCGCCATGAGGATGCGCCTTATCACTTCACCCGCCGGTGTTCCGCCCGGTTCTCTCGTAAATAAGCACGCGTGAGTCCCGAAGATGAGCGGCAGGCGCTCTCTTAGTGCTTCAATGCATGTTGATTTTCCAGACCCTTCACCGCCTTCAAGGACGATAAACTTACCCTTCTTTTCCATAAACCCTCCTGTAGAAGTACGATAAAATCTACACCCCTTATACCACAAACAACCCGAAAAAGAAAAGCCCCGACACGGATGTCGGGGCTGCTATACAATCCTTAGTTAGGGTTCATGGTGACGAAGACCAACAGGATCGTAACCGTTTCTCTCGATCCATCGCGTAAGAAATGCCGAATTGTATTGCTGTACATCGACACGGAGCCGTTTCAAGTAGTCTGTAACGAAATCTTCTCTTCCATATTCCCAAACGTAATAAACCGTTTTGATTCCCTTGTTCACAATTTGTTTTGCGCACTCATAGCACGGATGCAGGGTGACCATCATCCGCAAGTCCGTGAGTCCGAATGTACCGGCAGAGAGATTGTTGATCGCATTTCGCTCGGCATGTGATCCACGGCACTTGTCTTTTCCTTGATGTAATTTACCGCCTATTACCCGTGCGCACCCTTCAAAACGGGGGTCAACATCTCCTTTTGAAGCGCCGTTGTATCCATCGGAAAGATGATAAAAATTCCCATCTTCAGCGACATAAAACAGGACGGCCCCCACTTCGTAAAAAAGGCATGTGCACATTTTTGATGTTACAATGGCTTTTTGAGCTATTATATCAAGTCGCGTCGGTCGCTGATAAAATCTATCCAGTTTATACTGAAACATTTTGTTAACTACTTCCGCGTCAACTTCAGGGAGCCACAGAAGGGGCTCTTTTTCAGTGGTCATATTTATTCCTCCTTTCTGATGTAAGTGCAAATCTACCTGTCCGTATACTGCCCCACTCGATATAAAAAGTAAAGCCCCGACATTCGTGTCGGGGCTGAAAAACTACACCTTCCAATATTCGGGGACGAGTGCGCCTTCCACTTCCTTGAAGTCTCCGAAAATCTCCGGTACTGTGGCGATCATAATCTTCCCGACTTTCTTGAACACATGGACAATCTCTTCTTCGGCACCCGCATCGGTACGCAGAGCGATCACGTGCCGCAGTGCGCGGAGATTGAGACTCCACACACCGCCGGTTGCAATCCCCATGCCGATACCGCGACGAAACGCAGACGTGAGAACTTTCTTCGCATGGAATATACTGTCCGGCGCTAGCTCTTCTTTCCAGATATCAGCGAAGGTTCCCATCATCTTTTCTTGGCTTTCGAACTGGGTGATAAGTGCTTCACGGCTTCTTTGCTTTTTTTCCGCAATTTTTGAGCTATCCTCTCCGGCTTCGCGGAAACATTCCGGCATCCAGAACTTTATGTTCGTATACCGAACGTAACGCATACTCCGTTCAGAGACACCGACACCGGCGCGATGACGGTTCATCTCGCCCGTAAAAACACGCGAGCACCCGTTGATGCCGAATGTGAATACCGCGTGCTCCAGAACAGAACCGTGTCGTTGCTTGAGTACGTTATCCAAGTACAGAAGCATGTCTTTGCGCACCTTGTTCACGTTCGGATTGAGTCCCGGCTGAAACGCCATGTAGCACTGCTTGGCGGCAAGCGCCACAAGGAGTGCCGGATCGGAAACCACTTCCTCTTCCGGAATCTCAAACTCATCGGCTCCCATTTCATCAAGCCATTCACGCACTGCAGCTCGGTTAACAACCGTTTCCGCGAGAACGCGGACTGTTATTTCATTAAAAGATTCTGCCACAAAACACCTCCTATTATGGTTAAAGAACTTAGTTTACAACTATACCCTTATTACCTTTTTACCACCTAAAAGTAAAGCCCGCCGTTCGGCGGGCTTTACTTTCAAAACTTTATCACTACTTCACCTCGATCCCCATACTTCGCGCAGTTCCCTCAATAATTTTTGACGCGGCGTCTAAATCGTTAGCATTAAGGTCAGTGAGCTTTTTTTCCGCGATCTCACGTATCTGCTGCTTCGTCACGGTTCCCGCCTTAGCGGTAACATTTTTTCCCGAACCCTTCTCTATACCAGCCGCTTTCATTAAGAGCGATGACGCAGGAGGCGTTTTGAGAATGAAAGTGAAACTCCTATCCTCATACACACTGATTTCAACCGGAATAATGTCTCCCATCATCTCTCGGGTTTTTTCGTTGAATTGCTTCACAAACTCACCGATATTAACCCCTGCCTGGCCAAGCGCGGGTCCTAATGGTGGCGCAGGATTTGCCTTCCCTCCCGCAACCTGTATTTTAATTTTTTTTACTATAGCTGCCATAAAATATGAATTATCACTAATA
>JANLHH010000010.1 GCA_024654605.1 Patescibacteria group bacterium
TTCTGGCGAGGTCCTTTCTGGGTTCTTACCGTCTCAACCAGCGCCAGGCAGGAATATTTCTTATCTCCCTTCCTTTTATATGCATCTCTGATATACATAGTGTCTGGACGGAAACAGATAAACACAAGGAAAACCAAGGGAGAGGAGCAGGCAGGGAAGTAGAAAATGAGTTGAATGTTTGCGGGAGTAGAGGTAGACTTTAGGTGAAAAGGCAGTATTTGCTGGCAAAACAGGAGAGGATAAGGGCAAACATTCGATTCATTGAACAAGGAGGCGAGGGATATTCGATAGGACATGAGAAAGAGATTTGAACAGCAGGGCAAAATAGGAGTCATACCCATTGCAGAAGTAAAATTGCCATTAAAGAGTCGAGATGAGCTACCACCGATATTGAGGGCATTGCAACATATCTATGTTACGCCGGAGTTGAAGAGGAGGTATTCCGGATATTAGAGACGAAGGTAATGAAGGGGAAGAAAAAGACGAAGGACTGCGTATTAAGGTGGATACGTATGTGTTAGAGTCGAATGTACACTTTCCTACAGATATGAATTTGTTGTGGGATGCGGGGCGCAAGAGCCTGGACATGATAGAGGATGCAATAGAGGAAGGTCTCCTGGAGTGGAAAGGATGGCGCAAGGGGAAATATTGGAGGAGAGAGTTGAAAAAGCTGATGAGGATCAGCGCAAAGGCGTCAAGTGGGGGGGGGAAAAATAAGGAAGCAATAGAGAAAGAGCATGTGAGGAGTTACTTGGAATTATCGAGGAGTTTGAGTGGAAAGATAGGTGCAAGTCTGTTAGCCATCTACGAAAGAGTGCTAACGACGAACCAGGTAGAGATACATGCAAAGAAAATAGAGACACTGGAGTATTTTCACGAGATGTTGAATAAACAGATAGACCTTGTGGAGAGAAGGGTGATCCGTGACGAGACAATACCAGCGGAAGAAAAGATTCATTCGCTGTTTGAGCCGCATACGGAATGGCTGTACAAAGGCAAGTCAAACAAAAGGGTAGAGTTGGGACATAATATTTTGGTAACAAGCGATCAGTGGGGTTTCATCGTGGACTATTTGGTAGTGGAAAAACAGGCGGATGTATCGTTGGCAATTCCGTTGGCAGATAGGTTGTTGAGCCGCTACGGAGAGAGCGTAATAAAGAGCATAAGTTTTGACAAAGGTTTTTACAAGAAAGAGAATAAAGAGTTGCTGTGTTTGTATATACCAGCGGTAATCATGCCCAAGAAGGGCAAGAAGAATAAGGCGGAACAGGAAGAGGAATCGAGTAAGACGTTTAAGAAGCTAAGACACAAGCACTCGGCGGTAGAATCGGATATCAATCGTTTGGAGCATCACGGCTTGGATAGGTGTCCGGACAAAGGATTGAAGGCCTTTAAAAGGTATTGTGCATTGGGCGTGTTAGCTGCGAATTTGCACAAGTTGGGAGACGTGCTTCAGGAGAAGGCACGAGAGCAGTGCGAAAAGTCACGAAAAGCCGCCTAGTCAAACAGAAAACACTAAAAAACAGTATGCCGGGAGGGAGGTACGCCCAGAGGAGGCTAAAATAAAGGGAAAAACTAGGGAAACTGGTGAAAGAACTATGTTTTTAGCAAAAACCTAATATCAAATTTTAAAGTTGTCTCTTGGTGAGTGGAAAATCGTCCTGGCGTTTTTCCAAAAAGGGTGTTTTCGTTCAGACCCTAATTATGGAAAATAGTTTATGGAAGACCTCCCCTTCGTCCCCGCCTTGCGAAGGAGGGGAAAGAGGGGTGGTTATAAGTTCTTACTTCGTGATCTTTGTGTTCTTCGTGGTTAGGCGTAGTATCTTACTAAAAATATTTTGACATTTTTAGCAAAATAATGTAGCGCCGATCCCTTGTGGTCGGCCAATGGCTGGGGATAAACCACCCGCGCTACGCATTCCGATTTATTCGGGTTAGGCTATTTGTTTGTGGAGAATAATTGTGGATATTATCGTATGCATCAAGCAGATATATGATCTGGGTCAGATAAAAGTAGATACTGCCTCTAAATGCCCGATAACAGAAGGAGTTGCTAGAAAGATAAGCGACTTCGATAAAAATGCGCTAGAAGAGGCCGTCAGGATCAGAGAAAAACACGGTGGAAACGTTTTAGCTTTAATTGGGGGTACAAAAGAGGCAGCGAAAGAAGCCTTGGCTATGGGTGCCGATGAAGCCGTTATTTACAGTGCAGATACCGATTCTCTGGGTACCGCAACTCTCCTTGCTGAAATTATCCAGGAGATGAAGTACGACCTTATTCTATGCGGTGAGGCATCCATTGATGAATTTTCTTTTCAGATAGGCCCAAGACTGGCTCAGGCCCTTGGAATCCCCGTGTTAACGTATGCAAGGAAAATGGAGCTAAAAGATAATGAAGTTGTTGTTGAAAGAAATCTCGAAAATAGATATGAAGTAGCTAAATCAAGACTGCCCGCTTTAGTAACCGTTACCAAAGAAATCAATGAGCCAAGAATTCCTACATTATTACAGATTCTGGGCGCTTCAAAGAAGAAGATAACCGAAATAAGCCCTCCAAAACCAGAGGCTGGTATTGAGACTTTAAGCATTACGGCCATTGAAATGAAACGAAAAGAGGTAATCATGAAGGACATCGAAGAACTTGCAAGGGTTATCATATCTGAAAAATCATAATTACTTAATGTCAAGTTGAAGACCTTTATCTTTCTACGGAGCGTTCGCCTTAGCTACGACGAAGTCCCTTCTTGCGAAGGTAATATTATTGAATTAAGGGAATGGGTATTTTCCGTTTGAGAAAAAGCCCGAAGGGCTGACATAATATAGCCCAGGGCGGTAGCCCTAAGGTTTATACACATCTTTTCGTTCCAGCAAGGAATTGCGCCAGGGGAGTTGGATTGAGGATAGGGGAAGACTGAAGCCAAGAGAAAAATTTTTAA
>JANLHH010000045.1 GCA_024654605.1 Patescibacteria group bacterium
CTTAATGCCTTCTTTAACATGCTTTTTCCGAATTCCTGACCGAGAGTGCTCATGACAGCCGTAGCAGGTGTAGTGAGCGTAGTCATTGTTAACATGACAGGTCACACATTCGGTCTGGTGGTCTTTGTCAAAACGGAAATACTTGTCATGGTCAAAGATAGCGGGTTTCCATTTATCCAGACTATGACATGTGTCGCAATTGCCTTTTAACTGACGATGCAGGCGATCATCCGGTTCTCGGTGACATTCGGTACATTCCCTATTGCCAACAAACCGGAAATACTTGTCATGGTCAAAGATAACGGGTTTCCATTTATCCAGACTATGGCATGTGTCGCAATTGCCTTTTAACTGAAGATGCAGGCGATCATCCGGTTCTCGGTGACATCCGGTACATTCCTTATTGCCAACAAACCGGAAATACTCTTCGTGCTCGAATGCGGCGGGGACCCAACTCTCCAGAGTGTGACACTGGGCACAATTCCCCTTGACCTTTAAATGTAGGGCATCGCCCGGACTGCGGTGACAAGTGTCACACTGTTTCCGTAACGCAGGATCAAGAAGGTTGTGTGAAAACTGACTAATGGGGCGAAATGCCTTCACCCCCTTGTGATCACTGTGGCAGGACATACAATTTTCTTCGATCAGTTTCTGGTGAAAGGCGACGTTCTTGTTCTCCATTTCGATGCTGGTGCCAGTAGTAGTCTTTTTACCGATCTCTTCTACTTTGTGGCAGACAGTGCACTTCTCAGACGTACTGCCAATGAATGGGGTGTGGCAGGCAAAACAATCTGTAGCAAGCTCAGCATGAGCATCAATGAGCTTTCCCGGACTGATCATCAGGTGAGGAAAGAATATCGCCAGCAGGATCATGGCAACCAGATTAACAATAAAAATGATGGTAACGGTTTTATTTCTCATTTCCAATTCCAGAACAGAAAGATACTCAGAATGTGTGAGATGCCGAGCGCTGCAAAGGCCAATGTGATCGGCAGATGTACCGCACGCCATTTCTTCATCAAATCGAAGGTAGTCGCGTCCCAGAAAATCTTCTTTTCGATCTCCTCCTCGGATAAACCTTGCTGTGAATAGACTTCCCTCTTTTTTGCCAGAAAACGACGCGAACGATTCAGCAGATATGTGCCAGTCATGCCGCTGATGACGGTGACTAGCATGGCGATTAACGCCAGCCACGGCAAGATAGTATAGAAGTGGATTCCTGCGTGCACCAGAATCATTAGCGCTCCAATCCAGGTCAGGATTTCATGCAGAGCGAGAAACGCCTTGGGGTTGCCGAATCTGATTACTTTACGTTTGCGCATGGAGTAAAAGAACGACAACAAAATGAAAACAGTACCCGGCACGCCAAGCCAACGCCCAATCCAGACCAGTTCAAACCGGTGCAACAGAGCATCCGTAAGGATGGTCGCCAGAATCAGCGTGCCGAGCTTCACCAGAAATGGAAATACTTCTTTGAATATGAGTGATGATTTCAATATTTTATTTCCTTTTTATAAGTGAGTAGTATTAAGCATCCTGACATTCACTTTACTCATGATCATGGTGTTTTGCTCCACCCTTGATTATGCCATGTAATCCTTCAACATAATGTGTAAACATTACATAGGATTCAACATAT
>JANLHH010000046.1 GCA_024654605.1 Patescibacteria group bacterium
GAGGTAATTGCAAAACTCTGGAAACGAGTAAATTTTTAGCTAAACAGAGCTAAAAAAGAAAGAGTGTCTGGCCCTCATTTGTTAAAATGAGCAGTGAACAAAACAGCAATAAACTCAGCCACTCGGACCAAATTTAATGAACCAGACACGAAGCAGATTATCCAACATTTGGAATCATTTTCAAACCACTCTTTTTCCTTGGTTACAAGAAGAGTTAGGTGAACTAACCGGTAAGCAAAAACAGTTAGTAGAAGTGTTGGAGCTTGTTCAGATCGAAGCCCATCTGCCTTATGTGGGTCAAGTCCCGGGTCGACCGCCAGAAAGCCGAAGCGCAATTGCTCGTGCCTTTATCGCCAAAGCGGTCTACAACCTGCCGACCACAGAGGTGTTGCGGGATCAATTGGAATCGAATATTAAGCTACGCAGACTTTGTGGATGGGAAAAGAAGAACGATGTCCCCAGTTCATCAACCTTCTCAAGAGCCTTTGCAGAATTTGCGGAAAATCAGCTGGCAGAACGCGTTCATGCGGTCATGATCGAAAAGCATTTGGGCGACCAGTTGATCGGGCATATCTCTCGGGATTCCACCGCCATCGTCGCCCGTGAAAAACCCATAAAAGCAGCAGCCAAAAAAGAAAGTAAGCCGAAAAAGCGCGGTCGACCTAAAAAGGGTGAAGAGCGAATCAAGGAACCCACTCGCCTGGAAAGACAAAGTGCTGGCATGAGCCTTTCCAATATGCAGGCGGATTTACCAAGCGTCTGTAATGTCGGCACCAAGCGCAACAGTAAGGGATACAAAACAACGTGGATTGGCTACAAACTTCACATTGACGCCAGTGATGGCGGCATCCCGATTAGCTGTTTACTGACCTCGGCGTCATTGCATGATAGTCAAGTGGCCATTCCGTTGGCAGAGATGACAAGCCGCCGCGTGACCAACTGTTATGATTTAATGGATGCGGCCTACGACTCACCCTTGATAAAACAGCATAGTCAATCATTGGGGCATGTTCCTCTTATTGATGAAAACCCAAGGAACAAGAAGCGCAAGGCGGAGATAGAGGAAGAGCAAAAGCGCCGCCGAAAAACTGGTTTCAAGCTGGCAGAAGATATTCGTTACAATGAGCGCAGCACTGTTGAGCGCGTCAACGGTCGGCTTAAAGATGAATTTAATGCACGAATGGTACGGGTAAAAGGCCATGCGAAGGTAATGGCCCATCTGATGTTTGGCATCATTACGCTGACTGCTAACCAGTTGATGAAATTTCTGGAATAGACATTTAAGTTACCTGTTATGCTCGGTTTGTACAGCTTATATAGGGTGAGCATGGATTTCTTTACACAAAAAAGCAGAAATTGCACAATATTTGAGAGGTCTATTGAGGAGATCCTGATTCAGCGCTTTTAAATAGGAATACATCGCATTTACTGAGTGCGCGGCACGCCTATATGCTGTAACCATTTGCGAGTTTTGCAAACGGCTCAA
>JANLHH010000053.1 GCA_024654605.1 Patescibacteria group bacterium
GCCGGGTTGACCCGGGTCCGCACCTGGGGGATGTAGGAGGGGAGCTCGATCTTGTTCTGCTCCATGGTGTGCGCTCGTTCTTCGAGTGCCAGGGTGATCGCGCCGAGCTTGGCGTCGAATCCGGGTTCGGCGTTTGCCGTGGTGGTCGTCTGGTCGGTGAGCTGACCGATGAAGCCCCGCTGGTTGGCGAGGGCCATCAGATCGGCCATCTTGATCGCCCACTCCTGGGACCAGATACCGTCGGTCTGGGTGTACGGCGCCCATCCGGCGTCGATCATCCGCTGCTGCACGGAACGGATCGTCGAATCGGGGAGGCCACGGAACATCTCGAAAGCGTCACCCTGAGAGCCGGTGGTCGAGTCGGCTTCACGGAACACCGGCGGGACCTTGATGTACCCGCGTGGGTCGACCCATGTGGGGACCCGGCGGGTGACTGGCTGGCCGCCCGAGACGCCGTAGTAGTAGGAGCCGGAGTCGGCGACCCCGGCGACGATGTCGTCGATGCTGGTGGGGATCTGACCGCCCGCCACCGCGGTCGGGTCGATGAGTCCCAGCTCGGCGGCGGCTTGGGAAACCTCAGGGTCGGGGGTGTTGGCGTAGAACACCCGGGTCGGGGTAGGCGTGGATCGCGATCCGGTGGTCTGGTCGATCCAGCCGATCAGCGGCATGTCCCCGGTGATGGCCCGTCCGCCGGTCAAGGTGAGCTGCTCGGCGGGGGTGGCATCGAGTTTGACGAGTCCCGCCCCTCCGGCGATGCCCCCGAGGACCAGGCCAGTGCCGATGGTGAAAAACGTCTCGGGGTCGTCACGGTTGGGTTGCCAGATAATGGTGACGCCCCGCAGATTGCTCCCACCGATGGAGGCGTCTGAGGTGGTGTTGCGTGCCCCGACCACCTCGTTGTAGACAGCGATACCGCCACGGATCGGTGGGACGGTGACGACTGCGATCCTGGTGCCCGACGCGTCGACCTGACCGCCGCTGACCGCCATGGCGATGTCTGACGAATCCACATCGAGGCTCAACAGGGTGTCGATGAGGGAGGCCATGTCCCCGGTACCGGCGATCCCCGTGACGATGATCTCCTCGGCTCGGCTCAGACCGGA
>JANLHH010000054.1 GCA_024654605.1 Patescibacteria group bacterium
AACCCACAACCCCTTGGTCCGAAGCCAAGTACTCTATCCATTGAGCTACGGGCGCAACATAAGCAATCATACAGAAGAATTGGGAAAATATCAAAGAATACAGTAGAATATAGTTGTCATGTCAAAAATGTTTACTATCCCCAAAGAGGTTTCCCGTGTAACGAATGCGCTACTGGAGACAGGTTTTGAGGCCTATTTAATAGGCGGTTGTGTGCGTGATCTTTTGCGAAACAAAAAACCAAAGGACTGGGATATTACTACCAACGCAACACCGGAAAAAATCCAAGGGCTCTTTGAAAAATCATTCTATGAAAATGAGTATGGTACGGTCGGGGTGGTTAACGAGGACACAGAGGATAAGACACTCAAGATTATTGAGGTTACGCCGTATCGTATTGAAGGAAAATACACTGATGGACGAAGACCGACTGAAATTCATTTCAATGCTACGTTAGAAGATGATTTGAAACGAAGAGACTTCACAGTAAATGCCATCGCGTATGACCCATCTAATGGACAAATAGTTGACCTTTATAACGGTCTTACTGACATAAAGGACAAAATTATCCGTACGGTGGGGGAGCCGGAAGAACGTTTCTCTGAGGATTATCTTCGTATTCTCCGCGCGATACGCCTTGCTACAGAACTCGGTTTCACGATTAACACCTATACGGAGGAAGCAATCAAGAAAAACGCCCCTAATCTGGAAAAGATCTCTCGCGAACGAGTACGAGATGAATTCTCAAAGATCCTTATGTCACAACACCCAATGAATGGCATCATCCTTGCTCACGAGCTAGAAGTGCTCAAATATATTGCTCCGGAGATTGAGGAGGGGATTGGTGTGGAGCAGAATGGTGACCATATTTATGATGTGTGGGAACACAATCTGCGCGCGCTTCAGCATTCTGCCGACCGAGATTGGCCGTTTCATATCCGGATTGCAGCACTCTTGCATGATGTATCAAAACCCGAGACAAGACGCTGGTCAAAAGAAAAAGATGACTGGACATTCTATGGTCATGATGTAGTGGGCGGGCGTGTCGCCAAAAAGATTCTTACGCGACTCAAATACTCCAATGCGGAGATTGATGTGGTGTCCAAACTAGTACGCCATCATCTATTCTTTACGGACATTGAAAAGATCACTCTCTCTGCGGTGCGCCGTATTGTTCGCAATGTTGGTCCCGAAAATGTGTGGGATCTGATGAAAGTGCGTGCATGCGACCGTATCGGCATGGGGCGACCAAAAGAAACGCCATATCGTTTACGCAAATATGAGTCAATGATTGAGGAAGCCATGCGCGCGCCCGTGTCGGTGGCAAAGCTTGCCATTGATGGCGCGCGTATTATGGAAATTACAAAAGTAACTCCAGGACCAAAGATCGGCTTTATCCTGCATGCGCTCTTGGAAGAAGTCTTAGATAACCCAAAACAAAATACTCAAGAATATCTGGAGAAACGCGTACAAGAACTTGCAAAACTCCCTGAAAAAGAATTGGAAAAACTTGGAGAGGCGGGAAAAGAAAAAAAAGAGGAGGAGGAAGAAAAAGAGCTCGCTCTAATCCGCAAGCGACACTGGGTAAAGTAAGGAAGTATAAAAAAGACCTTGCGTTTGCAAGGTCTTATGGTTCTTAATGGTGTACTCATGTCCTGCTAGGCGGCGGTCTACGATGGGGAGACAAACCTCGGTAGCCTCTACTTGACGAGAGTGGTCATGTTCAGAAAAATCATGAACAGTGCTCCGTAAAACGTCTCGATAAGGAGACTGGGTTTGTCTTTCTTGTGAAGACCCATCGTAACCAACCGCCTAGCATTCCAACAAACTCCGCCCATTATTATACAGAGAAGTGTCTTCTGGTCAAGTTTCCCGTACGCTACATCGAGTGTTACTTAATCTCCATTGTCACCGGACAATGATCGGAACCATATACCTCGCTAAGAATTTTTATTGCGGTTATCTTCGTCGAGAGTATGTTTGAAACAAAGAAATAATCTATACGCCATCCCACGTTGCGGTCGCGGGCGCGTGTTTTCATATCCCAATACGTGTACGCACCCGTTTTGTCGGGGTAGAAGTGCCGAAACACATCCACAAACCCTTGTGCGATTACTTCATCTATCCATGCGCGCTCCTCAGGCAAAAACCCGGTATTTTTTTCGTTCTCTTTCGGACGCGCAAGATCAATCGCTTCATGAGCGGTATTCACATCACCGCAAAAAATAATTTTCTTTTCTTTCTTTCGCAGTTTTTCAATATATGCCAAGAACGCATCGTAAAAGTCCAGTTTATATTGGAGGCGATCGGGTCCACCGCCACCATTGGGGAAATAGACGTTCAGTAATACAAAATTCTTAAAGTGTACAACGAGTGTGCGCCCTTCGTCATCAAACTTTTTTATCCCCAGGCCGTATTCCACCTTTGTCGGTTTCTCCTTGGTATAGATCGCAACCCCGCTATATCCTTTTTTGACCTTTGAGGAAGCGAAGTAGGCATAGTAGCCGGCAATGGATCGCAATTCGTCCGGCAATTGCTCTTCGGATGCTTTGGTTTCCTGCAAACACAGCATGTCCGGCTTCTCTTTTTTGAGAAAATCCAAAAAACCATCCTTCCGATGTATCGCCCGCAGGCCGTTCACATTCCATGAGATAATTTTCATGACACGATTATAGCACAGCGCGAAGATTCGTTTAGCTGGAACATTGACTCCTTTTGCATACCTGCAATAAAAGGTATTAAACCTTTTGTTATACCGTCACTTGGACGGAATACAAACTCCAGTAATGTGGTCACGGCTGGAGCTTGCATTCCACTCCTCGCTAGGCATAATAATACGAGAAGGCACATCCACGCGGAGGCTACCCATGGCAAAGCTCGGTATTAGGCAGAGGTATTACATTATCGTACCTATTTTTCACCGACTCTTTAAAGAGTATCCTGAACTGGCGATTGTCGTACGAGGCATACTTCAAAAGATGGTGACGCACGGGCATATCACCGAAGGAGCACGCCAGGTGTTTTTGGAATCCATTCCTATTCCTCTTTCACCGGTAACGTCCGACAAAGAGGTAACACAAAAGAATAAAACCAGAAAAGTACCCATAAAAAAGTGAAGCGCGTCCTCGGGCGCGCTTTTTTTCTTTCTATGAAAGTATTTGAGTGAGGCTTGCATGCTGTACTACTTCCTCCTCTTCCCATGAAACGTCTTGTGTACCTCGCGGAGTTGTTTGTCGGTCACATGGGTATACACTTGGGTCGTCTGGATACTGGAATGCCCGAGCATCATCTGCACACTCCTGATATCGGCGCCGTTTGAAAGCAGGTCGGTGGCAAAGCTGTGGCGAATGATATGGGGAGTCACTTTTCTGGAAATACCCGCCTTGATCGCGTAGTATTTCACGATCCGTTCCACGGAGCGCGAGGTTAGGCGCATGGAAGAAGCTTTGTCCGCGCCGCGGCCAAGCTGAACGAAAAGCGCGTCATCCATGTCGGTCCGCTTATCCAAATATTTTTTCACTGCTTCGCGGGCAGAAGGGGAGAGGAACACCACGCGTATCTTTTCCCGTTTTCCACGCACAGAAAATTCGTCTTTGGAGAGATCAAGGTCGCGCGGAAGACCGCATAGTTCGGAGACGCGAAGGCCTGTAGAGAACAAAAGCTCCATGATCGCGCGGTCGCGCAGGCTTTTCACGTCGTCTCCTTCCGCGGCGGCCATGATCCGCTCAAGCTCTTCACCGGAAATAAGATCCAAACTCCGATCTGCAACAGCAGCCAGTTCGATCTTCTCGGGCGCAAGCGAGGCGATACCCCGTTTTGCGAGATACTTCAGGAACATGCGCAGGGCTATGAGGTAGTAATTCTGCGTTTTTTTCTTGAGTGTTTCCGACTCGTTGCCTCCTTGCTGCCTGTTGAGCCACAACCGAAATTTCCGTACGGTTTCGTCGGTAATCTCTTTCGGTTTGGTAATATCGGCAAAAAAAAGGAAGCGTTTCAGGTACCGATCATAATTCTCAACGGTTTTCAGGCTGCGTCCCCGCTCTATCTCAAGATATTCCAAAAATTCATTCCTTAGTTCCCCGATATTGCTTGATCCCATTATCTTTATTATACCCAAGGGTCGGAAAATATGCTAAACACGGGAGGCGAGGGTGGGGGCTTGCAGAATAAAGGGTTTTGTGCTATTGTTATTACCAATGCTTACGAAGAAGAAAAAAGAGAATATCATCAAAAAGAGCCGGGTTCACGACAAGGATACCGGTTCTGCGGAAGTGCAGATCGGTCTTTTATCCAAAAGTATTGATGAACTAGCTTCTCATCTCAAGAAGCACAACAAGGACAATCACTCACGCAGAGGATTGCTGCAGATGGTTGCCGATAGGCGATCTCACTTGAAGTACCTCCAGAAGAAGGACGAGAAACGGTACAATAAGATTGTGAAAGAGTTGGGATTAAAAGCAAAGTAGTTACAAATTTTCAAACGCTCCGCTCCCCGGAGCGTTTGATTTTTAATAAAAAATACCTTTATGTCAGTTATTAAACATAAACAACAGCGTGTTGGCGTATTTATTGACACACAGAACCTCTATCACAGCGCGAAAAATCTCTATCAATCGCGCGTAAATTTTGATGCAGTCTTAAGAGAAGCGGTGGGGGGAAGACAACTCGTTCGTGCTATCGCCTACGTCATCACTACCGAGAAAGGCGAGGAGAAAGGTTTTTTTGAAGCACTTGAAAAACTGGGTATTGAAACCAAAACAAAAGACCTGCAGATATTTTATGGAGGAGCCAAGAAGGCGGATTGGGATGTGGGAATCGCTGTTGACGCCATTCGCTTGGCGCCAAGGATTGATGCGGCCATCATTATTTCGGGGGACGGCGACTTTGTGCCTCTCGTTGAGTATTTGAAATTCAGCGCCGGAACTCAAGTAGAAGCGATCGCGTTCGGCAAGTCCTCATCGGGTAAGTTGCGCGAATCAGTGGATGATTTCATAGACCTCGACAGTGATCCGAGAAAATTCTTGATCGGCTACCGACAGGGAAGACCGCAAAGAATAAAGAAGTAGAAGAAGACAAAGACGTTCGCAAAAATGAATAGGCCCATTGCGCAGTGGGTCTCATATAAAAAAACCCCCGCATTACGATGCGGGGGTTTTGGATGAGGAGTAAACAAACGGGTCGTTAATCCTTTATATCTTTTTGTTGCATGATTTCCTTTTGATCGCTGAAGGGATGAATATCCGTGCAGGGTCTGCCTCCGTGCTCTCGCCTTCCGATGAGGGGCGATGTGTCAATGGGGCAAAATGCCCCCTCTTGTATTTCCGGGCTTTCATCGGCCTTGTCATTCATACTGTTTTCTCCCTCTGGGTTTTGGGCAACCATGTGCCAATTAATAAAGAACAATAAAAAAACCACATGCACTGTAGCATATAGTTTGTATTAGTACAAATCTGCCTTTAAAAAACGTCGATCATAATGATATACTATTCCTAAATGGATAGTGAAGAAAAAAACAGGGAAGAACAAAAAGAGGAAGGGGATTCTTCCCAAAATTATTCTGCAAAACCGGATGAAAATTTTAAAAAAATATCCGATCTGTTCAAAACGGTAAATAATACCGGTGGACAGTTCTCCGACACACCTCAAGGGGGAAGCGCTATTCCGATCAATAAGGGAGCGCCGAGTAACACCGAAACAGGAACAACAAAAATGGAAGGGGTGCCACCACCCGCGCCCTCTCTGTCGCGCAAAGAGGACATCTTGCTTGACACTCATGGAGAAAAGCAAACCGCGGTCAAAGATCCGTTATTTGCGGCGCGTATCCTGAAACAGGAGCAGGAATCTCTCGTACGACCAACGGCAATTCTCCCAAAAATTTCTCGAATCACTCCGGTTATGCCCCGCGAAGGGGAGGAAGAGGGAGACACTGAAGTCAAAACGATACGCACGTATCAAAGTGATGTCGCGGAAGCACTCAAAAAACAGAAAACATCGGTTATTCAAATGGTGCTTGCGGAACATAAGCGCAAAGAAACAAACGTAGAAGAACTTTCTCCCACATCAAAAAAAAATCTGCCAGTACTCTTAGTGAGCGCGCTTTTCATAGTCTTGAGTGTGCTACTTATCGGCGGAGCTGGGTTTTATTTTTTGAGCAAAAATAAAAGTGCTGAAAATCCGACGCAAGAAAACAAGGTTTCTTCTATAGTCCTCGCGGAAGAAAAAAAAGGAATAGATATCACTGGTCTCTCCCGGGATAGAATAATAGACGAGGTACACAAAGAAATGAATGCTTCAAACCTTCGTCTTGATTCCGTTCTCAATATTTATTTTGCTGAACGCATTAATCCATCTTTGCCGCTCTCTCAGACAAATACTCTGCGGCTCGTCAGTACGGAAAGATTCTTCAGCGCGCTTGAGAGTAAAATACCAAACGCGCTGTCGCGCTCCCTTGAGTCACCGTTCATGCTTGGTGTACACGCGTTCAACGGCAATGAGGCGTTCCTTATATTAAAAACAAACTTTTTTGAGAACGCGTTTGCGGGAATGCTTAAATGGGAAGAATTCATGGCCCGGGAACTCTTGCCGCTATTCGCATCACCTGCAGGGAAGGAAGTCTACGACAGGAATTTCCAGGATTTCGTGCTGAAGAACAAAGATCTGCGTGTTCTTTACAGTGAGACGGGCGAAATCGTACTTTTATACTCTTTCTATGACAATAATACAATCGTTATAAGCACGAGTCCCGATACGCTTGACGAGGTCACTTCGCGACTCAGCAGACCAAAAGAAAGCGGATTCTAAGGGGTCGGCCTCCTTTTTGCTTTTTAAAAGCGCCAATGCTATCATATGACCCATATGACGATAGATATACCACATTTTAAAATGCTTCTGCAGAACGAGAGAGAGCGTCTCTTGCGTGAGTTAGCCGGTCTGGGGCATGTTAATCCAGCCAATGTGAGTGATTGGGAGGCAACACCGGAGGATCGGGACACGATGCGCGCTGATAAAAATGAAGCAGCAGACGCCGTAGAAGAGTATGAGTCGCGCGCGGCGGTAGAAGTAACCCTTGAAAATCATCTTCAGAACATAACAGCGGCACTGGAGAGAATTGAGAACAACACCTATGGCGTATGCAGGATTGGCGGAGAGGCGATTGAGGAAGACCGATTGGAGGCAAACCCCGCGGCAACAACCTGTAAAGCGCATCTTGAGGAGTAAAAAATTTTCTTTTATAAAAAACAACCACTGTTCGGTGGTTGTTTTTTTACATTCCTGCTATGATAAAAATCATACATGCGGTATTTCTCAAAAGTATTCTCGGTGCAAACAACGGGACTTCACGCATGCGTAATAGACGTAGAAGTTGATGTCACCAAAAAAACACTTTATGCGTTCGCTATTGTGGGGCTTCCCGACAAAGCGGTGGAGGAATCCCGAGACCGCGTCTCGGCTGCAATCAAAAATTCAGGATTCACCTCTCCTAAAAACCAAAACCAAAAGGTGGTCATTTCTCTTGCTCCCGCCGACCTGAAAAAAGAAGGTCCCAGTTTTGATCTGCCTATGGCGATTGCGTATCTTCTCGCGGTCAACGACATTTCATTTGACCCGGCAGAAAAATTATTTTTGGGAGAACTTTCTTTGGACGGCACTGTGCGCCCGATTAAAGGCGTCCTTGTTCTGGCACAAGAAGCAAAAAAGCGAGGATTTAAAGAAATATATCTTCCCAAGGAAAATGCCGCTGAGGGGGCACTTATTGAAGGCATTTCCGTCTTCGGTGTAGAGACATTGAAAGAAGTAGTGGAGCATTTGCATAAAAAAGGAGAATTGAAAGAATCTCCCGGGCTAGAACCACAGCAGAGAACTATTATCCCCTCCCGTGCCACACCGACACCCTCGGTTGATTTTTCTGACGTGAAGGGACAGGAGAGCGCGAAACGTGGGCTCTTGCTTGCGGCGGGAGGAGGACATAATGTGGCAATGTACGGACCGCCCGGCACCGGAAAAACGATGCTCGCCAGAGCGTTTGCGGAAATTCTCCCCGAACTCTCCTTCAATGAAGCGCTTGAGGTAACCGGCATTCATTCCGTAGCGGGAACACTGGAAGGACATCTGATGACCTCCTCACCGTTTCGTTCTCCGCATCACACAGCGTCATATACCTCAATCGTGGGGGGAGGCAGTATTCCCAAACCGGGAGAGATCACGCTCGCGCATCGCGGCGTGCTTTTTCTGGACGAATTTCCCGAGTTTGAAAAGCGTGTTCTAGAGTCCTTGCGTCAGCCGTTGGAAGATAAAATCGTAAACATCTCACGCGTGAAAGGGTCTGCGCAATTCCCCGCAAATTTTATTCTCGTTGCCGCGATGAATCCCTGTCCGTGCGGTAATTACGGCACGGAAAAGACCTGCTCCTGCACACCGGCGCATTTATTGAAGTATCAGCGGAAACTTTCGGGTCCTATTATGGACAGAATTGATATCTGGCTCTCTGTCGGATCGGTTGATTATCGAAAACTCTCGGAAGAAACCGTTGGCGCGGAGAAAAGTGTAGACATCAGAGAACGCGTTTCTCAAGCACGGGAGACACAACGTAAACGTTTTCAGGGTGCATCGCGCGGCATCACCACCAATAGCGAAATGGGTGCGCGCGATATTAGAGATCTCATCTTTCTGCCGGAGAATGTGAAAGAAATATTAAACCAATCTTCGGAGAGACTAGGTCTCTCCGCTCGCGCCTACCACAAAGTCATCAAAGTGGCGCGCACTATCGCCGATTTGGAAGGTGCTCAAGAAATCACCGAGGGTCATCTCATGGAAGCGCTCCAATACAGACCTCGTATGCATGGTTGAAACCCGAGTAAAAAAACACACCCCGATGTAATCGGGGTGTGTTTTTTTACTCGGGTATTATCTAGGTCTCTTTGTATTTAAAATGGATTTTTTGCGCCACGAACCTCAAAGTGCAAGTGTGATCCTGTTGATTTTCCGGTTGATCCGATGTAACCGATAATCTGTCCTTGCACCACATGCGCTCCTTCGCTCACGATATTCTTGCTGTTATGCGCATAGAGTGTTTGCGTTCCGTTGGGATGACTGATGACGATATATGTTCCATATCCTCCATTCCACCCTCCGCTACGACTGATGATCACATCACCCGTAGCTGAAGCAAGAATGGGTGTACCAACCGGCGCGGCAAGGTCAACGCCATTATATCCGTGCAATCCTTGTGTTTTTGTGCCACCGACAACAGGACGAAGGTAGTATCCGCTGTAAGAGGGAGTGTTGGTACCACGCACGGCAGTCTTTGTGGTAGATGTCTTTGGTGTTTCAATCTCTCCATCGGGAATCACCACCACATCACCAACCGCAAGCGCTTCTCCCTCCGTAAGGCCGTTAAACCCGATCACTTCGTCCATGTCACCTTTGTATTTTCCCACGATACCTTTAAGCGTATCTCCTTTTAAGACAGTGTGTCGTATGCCAGAAATAGGGAGAATAACGAGAGTTTGGCCTTCCGAAACCAAGCTACCCCGCTTGATGTCGTTTGCCCAAATGATAGTGTTAGTCGTCACGCCAAACATTTTAGCAATCTGGGAAAGCGAATCTCCTTCACGCACCACATATAAGCTGATCTGGTCAGATGTTGTTGAGTTATCCTCAATGTCCGCCAGTGTCCCCGAAGGGCCGGCATCAGGCAAAAGGGCGGTACCGCCTACAATTGTAATATCACCTCCTCCTTTTGCGGGATTAGGGTCAAAGTTTGAGGCAGCTTGCAGTAAGGCCATATTTTGTGAGTTCACTTCTTTATCTTCTCTCCACTCCGAGGTGTTCTTCTCAAAAATACCACCAACAAAAGAGAAAAAGCCGGCATTAACACCTACGGGAGTTGTAACCGCAAAAAGAGCAAAAACTACAGCAAAAAAGAGCTTTTTTGAAGTAAGCTTAATAAATGAAGTGCGTATTGTCGTCTGGCCACGGGAATCACGAATTAAGCCAGAGTCTTGTTGTTTAGATAAAATAAGCCTATTTTTAGGGGTATCACTCTTTTGCCGTACGGGTTCAGCTTATTTGTGGCTTAACAAGGCCGTTTTGGGTAGGTTTGTTAAGTAAGACAAGCCAAAAGATCATTCTGTCATTTCCATCCGTTATTAACAATTATACCTGGCTTTGAGTACTGTTCGCAATACCTCATGTGGATAACCGTGATTCAAGATATGGCTTAAAAAAACGTTATTTTATTCTCATTACTCTTCACAATTTGATAATTTTATGGGGAAATACAAAAAAGAGCTTTCTTTGAGGCGTACCCAACTTAAAAAATGCCGGGAAATATCAGCTTTTCTTTGAACATCAGTGAAATATTGCTATATTAAACGAATGACTGATCATCTCGAAGGGCTTAATGTCGCCCAAAAGGAAACTGTTCTCCATAAAGAAGGCCCTCTTCTTATTGTCGCCGGTGCCGGTGCCGGAAAAACCAAAGCGATTACCCATAGAATCCTCAATTTGATCAAAACAGGCGTTGCGCCGCGAAATATCCTTGCCATAACCTTCACTAATAAGGCGGCAAAAGAAATGCGTGATCGTATCATGCGGCTCATAGGGGACGACGCGGAATTAAACCTCCCCGTCACATTTGCCGAACGACCCTTTGTGAGCACGTTTCACGCGCTCGGAGTTCACATCGTTCGGGAGAACAGCTTGGCGCTTGGCATCCCGAAACACTTCACTATTGCCGATGAAGGAGATGCGCAGGTACTTATGAAAGAGGCGATTATATCTCTTTCTCTTGACCCCAAGCAGTTTGAGCCAAAACGACTCAAGAATGTCATCTCCAGACAAAAAGGGGATCTCGTAACGGCAGAGAAATATGCCGGGGAGGTCGGCAACGAATACTTTCCGCGGATCGTATCTTCCGTGTGGCTTGCGTATGAAAAACTTCTCAGAGAACATGGAAGTCTTGATTTTGATGATCTTATTTTAAAAGCAGTTCTTCTTCTTAAGCGAAATGAGGAAGTACGCACGCACTACCAGAATCTTTGGCAATACATTCACATTGACGAGTATCAAGATACGAATGTTTCTCAGTATGAATTTTCAAAACTTCTGGCAGGCGAGAGGAAAAACATTTGTGTGGTCGGCGACATGGATCAAAGCATCTATTCGTGGCGAGGAGCGGACTTTCGCAATATTTTGAATTTTGAAAAAGATTACCCCGAAGCAAAAGTGGTGCTCCTGGAAGAAAATTATCGTTCAACGGCAAACATTCTCACGGCGGCAAACGACATCATCAAGAAAAATAAAATACGCAAGGAAAAAAATTTGTTTACAAAAAAAGAAGGCGGAGAAAAGATCGGACTCTACAGCGCGTACGATGAGAACGATGAAGCGTTTTTTGTCGCTGGCAAAACGACCGAACTCATTAGTAAGGGTGTTTCTCCCAAAGATATCGCTGTTCTCTATCGCGCCAATTTCCAATCGCGCGTACTAGAGGAAGCATTTCTCTCTCACCAGATTCCTTATCAAGTGCTTGGTGTCAAATTTTTTGAACGCAAAGAAGTGAAAGACGTGCTCTCGTTCCTCCGCTGCGCACTCAATCAAGAGAGTTTGGCGAACATTAAACGGATCATCAATGTTCCCCCGCGCGGCATCGGCAAGGTGACCCTCCTTAAAATGTTCGCGGGGGAAGAGGCGACATTGCCCGCAGGCACGCAGAAAAAAGTTTCAGAATTCAGAGGGATGCTTGAAGAGATCAGGGAATACGCACTCAAAGAAAAAACATCGGAGACGGTGAAATTCATCATGAGCCGCTCCGGTATTGAAGCCATACTGAAGAAGGGAACCGAAGACGACAAAGAACGTTTGGAAAACATTAAAGAGCTCGTAACGCTCGCGACCAAGTATGATGCGCTAGAGCCTGAAGAAGGCGTCAGTAAACTTTTGGAGGACGCGGCTCTTGCATCCGATCAAGATTCACTCGCCATAAACACAAAAAAAGAAGAGGACGCGGTACGACTCATGACGGTGCACGCGTCAAAAGGACTTGAGTTTCCGTATGTGTTCATCACGGGACTAGAGCAAGATCTCTTCCCGCACGGAGGATTCGGGAATGCCGCTGACGGAGAAGATCGCGCGGAAGAAGAGCGGCGTCTTTTTTATGTCGCGCTCACGCGCGCGGAAAAAAAATGCTATTTAACATACGCGAGTGTGCGTACGATCTTCGGTAGTAAACAAGTCAATGCGCCGTCGGAATTCATTATTGATATTGATGCGGAATTAATTGAAGATGAGCAGACGGCAGTGCCAACAATCTCTCTTGATTAACCAATATGCGTATGCGGGCAAAAAAATCATTGGGACAACATTTCTTGAAGTCAAAACACGTGGTGTCTTTGATTGTTTCGACTGCAAATATCTCCGCGACTGATACGATTCTTGAAGTTGGTCCGGGGAAGGGTGTGCTGACCGAGGCGCTTCTTGAAAAGGCGGCGCGAGTAATCGCGATTGAAAAAGACGACCGCCTTATTTCTTTTCTTGAAGAAAAATTTGCCGCTGAAATAAAAACGGGGAAACTGGTGCTCGTTCACGAGGATGTTCTCTCTTTTGATCCCGGAGAAGCAGGTTTAGGAAACGGAAAATATAAAGTAGTCGCCAATATTCCCTACTACATCACCGGGCAGTTATTCAGGTTATTCCTGGAATCCTCTGTTCAACCATCTCTTATGGTATTGCTGATCCAAAAAGAAGTGGCGATGCGCATCGCGGCAAAGGACAAAAAAGAAAGTCTTCTTTCCATCAGTGTCAAAATCTATGGAGTACCGCGTTATGTGAAGAGCGTGCCCGCTCGCTATTTTTCTCCAGTGCCGCGAGTGGATTCCGCAATCCTGTCGGTGGAACATATCGCTTCCCCGTTCCGAAGAGATACAGAGTGTGAAAAGTTTTTTGCTCTCGCACGAAAAGGCTTCGCGCATAAGCGAAAATTATTGAGAGGCAACCTTGGGTGCGAAACGAAAATCTTTGAAACGTGTAATATACAAGAAAAGGCGCGCGCGGAAAATCTTACGGTGGGAAATTGGCTATGCTTAAACAAACATCTTTAAAACACTACTCTTCCTTCTTTCTACTCTTTGCTCTTATGTTCGTTTTCCTGTTTTTTGCCGCATACAAGAGTGAGGACAGAGTTTCGGACCTGGTGGTTCCCGTTTCGTCTGAAACAACACTAAGGTCTTCTGCTGTTTTCGTGGGAGAAACGGAAGTTTTTGTGGAGGTTTCCGACACGTCCGAAAAACGGGCGAGGGGACTCTCGGGAAAAGAATCTCTCGAAGAGAACGAGGGTATGTTATTTATTTTTGAGGAGTCCGCCGCGTATTCTTTTTGGATGAAAGAGATGCATTTCCCTATAGACATCATCTGGATCGATGAAACTTTTCGCGTCGCGGACGTCACCCAGAACGCCACACCCGAATCGTTTCCCGACACCTTCAGCCCCGGAACACCTGTTCGCTATGTTCTTGAAGTGTCCGCGGGTTTTGTAAAAAAACACAACATTACCAAAGGGAGGCAGGTGGTATTTTCTCTCGCAGAAAATTAAATCTGCTCTCAAATAAAAAGAGGCATTCCACTAAAGTGGAATGCCTCTTTTTATTTTTTGTTTACTTTTTTAATTCTTTGAGGTTCCGATACTCGTAGCAGTCCCGTCATCAGGAGATTCTGATTCTTCACATTCACTGGCAATCGTAAAGCATGTTCCCCCGGACTGATAGAGCCCGACAACTGATTGTCCTGTGCCGGTCGTATTATATTCACTGTATATCTGCGTACCAACCGCCTCCCCGACCAGTATCTGCGCTCCGTTCGGATCACCAACCGTAATAATGGAACTTCCGTCGCAACATTGATGATCAATACTTTCTACTTTGCCGCCGAATGATTTTTTTTCTCCCTGACCGCCACCGCCGATTCCACCCGGCGGAGGACCGCCAATCGGCTCACAACTGGTAGTCTTGGAAAAAAACTCTTTAAACCCGGGACATCCTTCAGAGAAAAGATTGTTGGTGACGGGACAATTACCGGGCTCTTGCAGATATATATCGTCATCCGTACAACCTTTTTTCCATTCCTTATAGAACTGGCTTATCGTGGGACCGGAAGGTTGGTATTGGGGACAGTATGCTTCAATATACTTAGCAAGCTGGAGTAAAACAAGATTGCTCAAAGTCTCTCCGTCCGAGCCTAAACACTGAACGACATCACCCGGAAACGGTGGGGGGCCGGACGGTGGGGCCTGTATTTCGCCGGCAGCATAAGGTTCTAATGTGCCACTTTTTTCTAATGTATTCGTAATGCCGGATGTAATGCCTGATATTGCGTCAAGGATAAAATTACCAGTCGTCTTCTTTTCCATCTTTTTCTCTCCAAAATAGGGAGTGAGTGTCTGTCTTCCCGTGCCGCCACTGCTTTCCCTAAACGGAACTCTCACTATCTCTTCTTCTGGTAAAGCAAACTCGTCAAATGCTGTTTTTTGGGGGATCGATTCGGATGCAAGAAAAAGAACGCCGCCCGTGAAAACAACTGCAACGATGACCACTATTATTTTGTTCAAAATCAAGCCCATGATATGCGCCTTGCTGCCTGTCTTAGTTTTATTATACAGCATTATCCACAGCGCTCAATGTTTTTCTGTATTAAAAAGTTCTCATTTGCTATACTTGTTAAAAGAACCCTCATATGCACCATTATTTGCCGAGCAAAAAATTACTACTCATGATACTCTCCGTCGTATTGGTGGGAGGGGGGGTGTTTTGGGTAGCGAGCATTGGAAAGAACAAGTCTCAAAATTCTTCGTTCGCTAGAGAATCAGTAAAGGTTACCGACCTTGCTCTGTCCTATACTGAACAAGATATTGATGGGGATGGACTTAAAGATTGGGAAGAATCACTCTGGGGGACCGATGTGAAAAATCCCGATACTGATGGGGATGGAACGTCTGACGGCGATGAAGTGGCGGCAAAAAGGGATCCGAATATTGCGGGACCAGATGATGTGTATGTGGAACAAGATATTCAAACAAAAACAGAGGGTCAAGTAACGTCAACCGAAGACTTGTCACAAACAGCGCTTTTGGCACGAGAGTATTTCGCAACCATTATAAACCTCAAAGAAAGCGGGAATTTCAACGCAGAGACAGTGTCTCAACTTTCAGAATCACTCGTTCAAAATTTCGCGGGAGAAAACAGTATCGGTGCAAAGCGGAGCAAATCGGACCTATTTCTTACGGAAGACAATAGCACCGAATCTCTCCGTACGTACGGCAACACAATGGGTACTATTGTAAAAAAATACGCGGGATACAATTTGCCGAACGAACTCGTGGTAGTAGCCGACGCGCTTGAGACGCAAGACGAGAGTAAGTTAAAGAAACTTGATCGCAGTATAGAGGTCCACAAAGCTCTCATTGCGGAGTTTACTGCCGTTCGTGTTCCTTTGGATGCCGCAAATATTCACCTCGCGCTCATCAACACCTATATTGCAACCGAACAATCAATTGAACAAATGAATACCATGTTTGCGGATCCTCTCGTGGGAATGCTCGGCATAAACTCCTATACCACACACACCGAATCGTTGGACAAAATATTTGCTGACTTAAGATCGTATTTCCCCTCCCGAGGCGTTTTCTTTGAAAAGAAAGAGTCGGGATACGTATTCGCCGCAAGATAAACACTATGCATTTTTTTAAACCACACAGTATTATAGCCATACTTCTCTTAGTTTCATTCCTCGGAGCTCCTCTTTTTTTCTTAAAACCTCCTCCCACGCATGCTGCCAGTTTTTGTGGAGTTAATATCAATATAGGTGGATCATCAAGCGGTATAGGGGGATCGGGAAATGATGAAGTTCCCGTGAAAGAGAAGGAACAGAGGAGTAAAGAATCCTTAGGGGATTGCCTCGTTAGCATAGCGGCAAAAATAGCGGCAAAAATACTCACCCAATCAATCCTTGATTGGATAAATTCCGGTTTCAAAGGACAACCAACATTTGTGCAAGATCCGAAAAAGTTTCTTGGCGATGTCGCCAATGAAGTATCGGGAGCATTCATCGCCGAAGTCGGACTCTCCGCGCTCTGTACTCCGTTTAGGCCGCAAATACAAATCGCTTTATATGGTATCCAAACATACTACCAAAGATCACAATGTACTCTAGGAGATGTGGTTGACAATCTGCAATCATTTTACGACGACTTCAACGCCGGCGGATGGACAGCGTGGATTAGTACGGTTCAACAACCACAGAACAACCCCTATGGAGCCTACTTTATAAGTCTTCAGGAGCAACAGTTGCGTATATTGGAAGCAAAACAAAATGCCCGCGATGACGCCAGTCAGTCGGGAGGATTTCTTAGTATCTATGAATGCAGCCGCATGGACCCTTTTTATGGCGATCCGGATTTTCCTAATTACGAAACTCCCTACCATGAGGGCGGCATAAAAGGTTGTGAAAGTGCATCAAAAACAACTCCCGGTAGAACTATTGCGGGGCAAGCAGACTTTGCTTTAAGTATTGGTGGTAGGCAACTCATTGAAGCAGATGAATTAAATGAGATGATCGGCGTAATAGCTGATGCGTTTATCAGCCAACTTATTAAACAAGGATTAAGTAGCTTGAATGAACGTGATAATCCGGATCTTTTTGAAGATCCTTCTATCGCAATCAAAGCTCAGTTAGAAGCGGATCTAGCTGACGCCATTGCAGCTACGGAGGCATATCTTGCCGCACTCACGAGTGGGCGCGATACATTGGAAGAACTGATACTACTTGCCGACGACAGAATTGCATGTTGGACCGCTGTTGATGCTTACGGGGCTACTCAAGAACCACCGATTGAGCCTCAGTACACCGCTACAATCGCAGAAATCCAGGCACGAAAAGTGGAACTCTTAACACTCCTTGAAGAGAGTCCGGCCACCCCCGAGGAGGTCGCCTATGCGACTGATTTATTGGACGACTTGCAAAGCACGGACCCGGAGAAAGACCCTCCGAGCATTCGCAGATTGCTTGACTTGGGGGATATCATTACCGCTCTCACTGAATTTGGGAAATTGGCGGGAGGAATACCTTCGCAAGAAATGATAGACGCCGTGGCGGCACAATCGGGGAACTACGAGGGAGAACTTATTGCCGCAAACACGGATCTCTTGGAATGCCAAGAGCTACCTGGAGGAACGCCGACCGCAACAAGCACTCCTCCAATCACGCCTTAAAGATTTCCGGTTTTACACAGCATGACGCACACGCGTCATGCTGTGTATTTGTTTAACTTTTGTTTATCTTCAGCGTATTTCCTGGCCTCGTAATCCGATATAAGTTCGTGTTACTTATCCTTGTGAGTTAATACCTTTTATTCAAAACACATTCTGTTATAATTAAAGTGGTTCACCACTATTGAACGTCTAATATCATTCATTGTGCGAAGGCGTGAAGCGCAAAAAAACATATATGCAAAAAAAGTAAGCTCTCTTGCTCCTTTTGTCGCTGGACTTCTCATCAGTATCGCTCTTCTCTCGCCGATATCTTTCAGTATTAAACCTTCTCAAGAGAGCGCGGCCATCGTTGCAATCTCACTCCAGAGCGCTTTGGCTCAAGAGGATGATGACGAAGTTGCTCCGGTTGACGAAAGTAGGGAAATTTCATCAAACCCTTTCTATGAGGGTTTCTGTTCTTTGAATTCTCCCTCTACATGGTTTCAAGGATGTATCGCGGCGGGATTCTATGAGATCATCTATACCCCATCGGCGCTTCTTCTTGCGGGAGGAGGATGGCTATTTGATGTCATGTTGGCATTTTCATTAAGCAGTACGGTACTTGATGCGGACTTTGCGCGAAACGGGTGGGCAATCACGCGAGATCTTGCAAATATGCTTTTTATTTTTATCCTTTTAGCAATCGCTATCGCCACAATACTCCAAATTTCCAGTTATGGCGCAAAGAGTCTGCTTGCGCGGCTTGTCATTGTGGCACTTCTCCTGAACTTTAGTTTGTTCATTACGAGAGTCGTAGTGGATGTTTCCAATGTTACCGCGCGATTATTCTACGACAGTATTTCATCGGCAAACACAACCGCAAACGTCGCAAGCGGAGCAAACGCTTTGACTGCTTCGAGCTATCTCAAAGCCGGTTTTGACGTTCCCCCGAAAGATATCTCAGCGGGACTTGTGGGGGCATTTAATCCCCAGCAGTTGCTCGGCATAGAGAGTTTCAGCACATGGGTCAAAAGCGGCAAAGGTTTAGGTGAATTGTTTTTTATCTATCTTTTTGCAACAACCCTTAATATCATGACGGCATGGATCTTTGTTTCTATCGCCCTACTTTTTATTACCCGTGTTGCGGTAATCTGGTTTTTGATGGCTGTCGCACCCCTTGCGTTCATCGCAACAATCCTTCCTAACACAAAATCATTGGCAAGCAAATGGTGGGGCGAATTATTCAGTAAATCGTTCTCTATTGCGGTTTTTCTTTTCTTTCTGTGGATCATCGCGGCGCTTACCAGCAGCAGCTTCCTTAAAAATACTTTTAATACCAGCGTTTCTGCCGATGGCGGTCTTCTGCAGTTTGTTGTTATTGTCGGGCTTCAGTTTGGAGTTTTAATTGTTATGCTTATGATGGCAAAGAAGGTTACGATGAGTATGGCGGGTTCCATCGGCGGCGTATCGCTTAATATCGGCAACAAACTGGCTGGTGGCGCCTTGGGATTGTTGGCTGGCGGTGTAGGCGGGCGATTGGCGCGAGGAGTCATCGGAAGAGGCGGCGCCATGATGGCCGGCAGTGAGGGGCTTCGCAACGCGGAGCAGAAGGGTGGGGCAACCGGGTGGGCCGCCCGACGAATGCTCCTTGCGGGCGATGCGGTCAGCAAGAAAAGTTTTGACATACGCAATGTACCGGCTGTACAAAAAGCCATGGGGTCTATCGACGCAGGCTTAGGGAAAGGTGGTGGTAAAGGAGGTTACGAGGCAATACTCAAGGCTCAGGTGAAAAAGAAAGAAGGTATTGGTAAATTCCTCGGTGGCGCGCGTGAGACACGCGACGAGAGCGCGCAAACACAAGCGGCACAGGGACGATTAGGGGCCGCTACGCTCGCATTGTCTGAAGCGAAAGCGAGAGAGACAGCTGCGAGAAGTGAGAAAGAAATTGCATCCGCTAGAAACTTGGTTGCTCTTGCGGAAAGCAGAGTAAAAGAGGAACAAGAGACCATAAACTCAATAAAAAAAGGTGTAGATCAAAGATCTTTGGATAGAAAAACGGGATACATAAATAGACTGCAAACCAAAGGAGACAGTGTCTTAAGTACTCTTAAGAGAAGTGTGGGCCGCGCACCGGCACAGAAAGACAGACAAGCCGCACTGGCGTTAAGAAAAGGGAAGAAAACAGTAAAACAACTCGTGGACGAGGCGTTAGAAACATCAGGAGAAACTAAAAAAGAAAAACCGAAAGAGGAAGAGGGTGGACAAAAAGGGTCGGGGGAAATAAAAAACAGATTTACCACGTAGTGAGAGGGTCGAAATATGTTTTAAGTAACAAAAACTACTACTATGGAAAATGACAAAGAACAACTTCTTGAACAATTCAAAAAACTACCTAAGGATCTTCAAGACGCCATAACGTCTAATGATATTGACGTTGCCATGCAGGAGATATCCAAAAAAAGTCACCTGCATATTGACCAGGCGGGAGAACTTGCCGATGAGGTAGGACTCGTACTGCTTGGCGTGGTGCATCCGGACGACTTCTTGGAAGATGTGGTGTTCAGGCTCAAGATTGACAAAAAAGCGGCTGGGGAAATCGTTGCTGATGTCAACGAGCATGTCTTTAAAAAAGTACGGGAATCTCTCATGAAAGTGCATCGCATAGATAGTATGGTGCCGGGCGGCTTTAATGATTGGAGCGGGGCGGAGGTAGTGGCATCCGGAGACACAAAAGAGATACTCCCAAGCAAAGAAGAAATGCTCAAAGAGATTGAACAGGAAGTGGATGCGCCAACACCAAGTCCTCTGCGTGAAGAAAAAACAGATACCGCTCTCGGGGCTGTCGTGACACCACTCCCAGTAAATCATACGGGGAAGCTAAAAGAGAACGCTTTAGAACCAATGGATGCCACGCCGACAGTAAGCCCATTGGACGAGCAGAAAAAGAAAGTAGAAATGGGTGAAGGAGCAGCCTTAGATCCTTCATTTAACGAGGCTCGAAGCTTGGAAAAAGATGTTGTCAAACAAAAACTGGAAAAATCTTTCTCCATACCGCGAGCAGAAACTGAACATAAAGACACATCGCAAACACGTGCCGGAACTTATAAAGAAACAGACCCATATCGTGAGCCGTTAGAATAATACAAACTATGCAATTTCAAGTTCCACAATTTATTGAGGTTGAGGATAGGATATTCGGACCGCTGACATTCAAGCAGTTCATTTATCTGGTGGGCGGAGCGGGAATTTGCTTCGTTCTTTACATCATATTGCCATTCTTCTTTGCCGTTCTGCTCATCATTCCTTTTGCGGGTTTTTCGTTGGCGCTTGCTTTCTATAAAATCAACAACAGGCCCTTTATCTCTGTTGTTGAATCCGCCCTCAACTATACACTCAAAGGCAAACTCTATGTATGGAAAAAAGTGGCCGCCAAACCATCAGCGCAAAAAAAGGGGGTGGCTAAGGGAGTACCGCAAAGCCTGGAGCTACCCAAGCTCTCGGACAGTAAACTCAAAGAACTGTCATGGTCCCTTGATGTTCACCAGAATGTTCAGTAGAACACTTTAAGACACAGGGAGGTAATAAACATACGAGGGAGGGAGGGTATGCTATAATTAATACGTTCGTAAGAAATTCGTAATTCGTTTTATTGTATGGCGGCAAGCACAAAATCAGCACAAGACTTCGTTCCCATCAAAGAAGTGCGCAACGGAGTAATTATCCTCAAGGACGGGTCTATGCGAATCATCCTCATGGCGTCTTCTTTGAATCTTGCGCTTAAATCAAGTGACGAGCAGATGGCCATCACTCTGCAATTTCAAAGTTTTTTAAATTCACTTGATTTTTCCATTCAGATATTCATCCAATCGCGCCGATACGATATCAGGCCATATATCGCATTGCTTGAGGATCGGGAACACAATCAGCTCAACGACCTCCTTAAAATACAAACGCGAGAATACATAAATTTCATCAAGAGCTTTACGGAAGCGACCAACATCATGACAAAAAACTTTTTTATTGTGGTTCCGTATACTCCATCCGGGATCGGTTCGCCACAAGGAGGAATTGGTGGTTTTTTACCGGGAGCAAAAGGCAAGAGGAGTAGTGCGCAAAAACTTGAGGATTTTGAAACTCACCACTCCCAGTTGAAACAAAGATCCTATGTTGTACAACAAGGGCTTAATAGGACAGGGGTTCGCGTGGTGCAACTCGGCACCGAGGAAGATATTGAACTCTTTTACAGGATGTTTAATCCGGGAGAGCTTGAGAAACCAATCCAGCTCTCGTAATACATAACTTTTAATCAGAAATATGTCCTTCATAGACACTCTATTCGGAAAAAATAAAAAAGAACAGGAGGTAACTCCTATTCTCCCTCAAGAGATCTATGAGTCTGCGGTGTTGGAGCTCAAGGATGTCATCGCACCTTCCGCGCTCAAGATCACTCCCCGGGAGTTTAACTTGGGAGACAAAATGGCACGCACCTTTTTTGTCATTTCATATCCGCGCTTCCTTTCCGATAGTTGGTTTTCTCCCATTATCAATCTTGATCGCGTATTTGATGTTTCCATATTCATCCATCCGGTAGATACGGCGCGTGTACTCAGGCAATTTCAGACAAAAGTAGCCGAAGTCCAAAGCCAGATATCCATGCGGGAAGAAAAAGGGCTGGTACGCGACCCGATGCTAGACACCGCTTATAGCGACTTAGAGGACCTCCGCAACAAGCTCCAACAAGCCCAGGAGCGACTCTTTGATGTAGGGCTCTATATCACCATCTATGCGGATGATCTCACTGAACTTGATCGGACAGAGTCGGAAATAAAATCCATTCTGGAGGCGAAACTCGTGTATTTGAAACCGGCGCTTTTCCAGCAAGAAGAAGGCTATAAGAGCGTCATTCCTATCGGGACTGATCTCTTGAACGTGCACTCAAAATTAAATTCATCTCCTCTTTCCAGTCTTTTTCCATTCGTCTCGTTTGACCTCACTTCAGACAAGGGGATCCTCTATGGCATCAACCGGCACAATTCAAGCTTGGTGCTCTTTGATAGGTTTAGCCTTGAAAACTATAATTCGGTTATTTTCGCGAAGGCAGGTTCAGGAAAATCCTTTTCAACAAAATTGGAGATCTTGCGAACACTCATGTTTGATACCGACGTAATTGTCATTGATCCCGAGCGGGAATATGAGTATCTGGCGGAAGCGACAGGGGGGCGCTACTTCAACATCTCCCTCACCTCAAAGCATCACATCAATCCGTTCGACCTTCCTGTTCCGCGCGAAGACGAGTCTCCTGCTGATGTGCTGCGTTCAAACATCATCACGTTGGTTGGTTTGTTTAGGATCATGCTTGGAGGACTCTCTCCGGAAGAAGACTCCATTATGGATAGAGCTATTGCCGAGACCTACGCACTGAAAGATATTACTCCGGAATCTGATTTTGCGAGCATCGCGCCGCCCCTTATGTCTGATTTTGAACTGGTGCTCGCCGGCATGGAAGGAGGGGAGTCGCTCTTACAGAGACTTTCCAAATACACCAAAGGCACGTGGTCAGGATTCATCAATAATCCCACCAATGTGGATATCAATAAAAAATTCGTAGTCTTTTCGGTACGAGACATGGAAGACGAGTTGAAGCCCGCCGCGATGTATATCGTCATGCACTTTATCTGGAACTCGGTGAGAAAGAACTTGAAAAAACGCCTCTTGGTGATTGATGAGGCGTGGTGGATGATGAAGTCGGAGGACACGGCGTCATTCTTGTTCGGTCTTGCTAAGCGTGGAAGAAAATATTACTTGGGGCTCGCAACGATCACTCAAGATGTAGGCGATTTTCTCAAGTCTCCTTACGGACTCCCTATCATCACCAACTCCTCAATTCAGATTCTTTTAAAACAGTCACCCACATCCATTGATCTGGTACAGCAGACATTCAACCTCACTGATGAAGAGAAGTTTCTGCTTCTTGAATCTGATGTCGGGGAAGGAATCTTCTTTGCCGGTCTCAAGCATGTGGCTATTAAGATACTGGCATCTTATACCGAAGAGCAGATCATCACCTCTGACCCGTCTCAAGTATTGATGATCAAAAAAGCAAAGCAGGATCTCAAGGACGCACGAGGAGCCGAGTCTGATACATAAAAGAGGTTACTTGTACGGGGTAGATAAGAACTACTGTTTTAGATATAATGAAATTAATCTTTGTTCATCAAACAAAACTCCGAGGGACGTATTAAGACCATGCCAAATAAGAGAATCATAAAAATTCTTCTATCAGTAATACTATGCGGCGCTTTTACTATCCCTGCCCTTGCACAAGTTACTCCTGGAGAGAGACTTGGCATACAAGCATCTCCCGAAACTCCCGGTGCTTTTGAGCAAGTGACACTGCAGCTTTCCGGTTACGGTATTGATATAGACAGATTACACACCTCTTGGTATGTAAACGATAAACTGGAACTTGCCGGGATCGGTAAGAAAAAATTCTCTTTCACCACCAAAGGGGTGGGGTCTCCCTCCACCGTCCGTGTCCTTGTTCGCTCGGGGACTGCGGGGGTTATTAGCAAAACTTTAGTATTTTCACCAGCAGAGGTTGACCTGCTCTGGGAAGCGATTGATTCTTACACTCCTCCATTCTACAGAGGAAAAGCACTGGCGACCCCGCAAGCAACCATATCGGTTACCGCTATACCAAACATGACTGCCCCTGGCAAAAGCCCATTAGGAATAAAAGATGTCGTGTACAAATGGAAAAGAAACTTCAGTTATGCCGATTTCTATGATCAATCGGGTTACGGCAACAACTACGTTTTCTTCAAGAAAGACCCTCTCAAAAAAACCGACACCATAACTGTTGAAGCTTCCTCGTTTGATGGAACACTAAAGACGGTGAAAAATATAGACCTCCCGAGTTATGACCCAAAAGTCATTCTCTATGAGCATCGCCCGTTGGAAGGAATTCTCTATGAACACGCCGTGGGTGATACCTTTACCATGCAAAATAAAGAGGTACTTATATCGGCGGAGCCTTATTTCTTTTCTGTAAAAGACAAAGACAGCAGTAATATTTCTTACGCGTGGCTGCTTGATAATAAACAGGTGGCCGATACGGAAAGTGATAAAAAGAGTGAGTTGGCACTCCGTACCGAGGGAGGAAGCGGACAGGCAAGGGTATCGCTTCGTGTCACGCATGTTACAAAAATTCTCCAGTTTCTTGAACAGTCATTCACCATAAACTTCGGGGAAACAAGTGGTACCTCTTTTGGTTTTTAATATTATGAAAAAAATAAAGTCACCCATCATACACCTCGTCATACCAACACTCTCTGTGTTTATGCTCTCCGTAGTCTATGCGCATGCCGCACTCCTTGAACCCTCTATTGGCGGAGGAAATGCAACCGGAAACCCTGGAGACTACTTTAATAATATCTATCGTCTTATGGTGGGGATTACCAGCGTGTTGGCTGTTATTATGATCGTGGTCGGAGGACTGGAGTATATAGCAAGCGCGGCAAACCCGTCCGCCAAAGCATCAGCAAAGAGCAGGATATGGGCAGCAATCGGAGGACTTTTACTTGCTCTCTCTTCCTATCTTATTTTGCAAACCATTAATCCTGATTTGGTAAACTTTAATCTCAATATAGAAAAAAAGGGATTGCAACAAACAGGTGGTGCAACAGGAGGAGGTGCACCGAGTGGGGGTACAATCAATGCTCAGTAAGTAAGAAAAGTATGTCAAAAAAAATCATTATCATCATTATTTCAATACTTACGCTCATTGTGGCGATTGTTTTGGGTATGACACTTTTTAAAGACGGTGAAAGTGGTAGTGATGTTACCAAAACATTTGATAATTTTATGCCGTTTGGTATCCCTGAAGAGGATGGTGATACTGCTTTTCCCGACAACACCAAAGAAGACACCGACCTCTCTCAGGAAGAAGAGGTAGCGACACTCCCCGTATTACGACAACTCTCTAGTAGCCCCACCGCAGGCGCTATCGCCATACAGAAAACCATTGAGAGCGATGAGGGGCAAAAAGAGGTGCTCGTAGCCCGCTACATGGAACGCACCACAGGGCATGTGTATGAAACAACGGTGGAAACACTCAAAAATACACGCATCACAAACACGACTATTCCTAAAGTATATGAGGCATTGTGGGGGGACAAAGGGGAGTCGGTGATTATTCGCTATATTAATGAGAATACCAACGCGATAGAGAGCTTCTCCGCCCGCATAATGAAACAAGAAGAGGGTGTGAGTGAGGGAACCCTTGAAGGCGTGTTTATGCAGAGTGGGATCAAAGAAATAGCCCTTTCTCCGACCAAGGGAACCATATTTTATCTTACACCGGGAGGAGACGGTACCATTGGTATCAGGTCAAAAATTGACGGGACTGACAAAGTGCAAATATTTGATTTTCCATTTACGGAGTGGCTGGCGCAATGGGCAACGAACAAGAACATTTTTCTTACTTCTAAGGCATCAAATAATGTTTCCGGGTTTCTCTACACACTCAGCACGGCGGGTGGTCCTTTAAAAAAAGTATTGGGCAACATTTCCGGCCTCACTACGCTCTCAAACGGATTAGGAACGAAGGTTTTATACTCGGAGTCTACTGTGAACGGCTTGTCGGTGGGTGTAATAGATGTAACCAGTGGTGAATCAAAAAAGCTCGGTATCACCACCCTGCCGGAGAAATGCATCTGGGCAAGTGATAATGTAACCATTTATTGCGGAGTACCGGAGGCTCTGCCTCAAGGACAGTATCCCGATATATGGTATCAGGGATTGACTTCGTTTACCGATACGATATGGAAGGTAAATACTGAGACAGCGTATTCCGAGGTTTTGTTAAAACCAACAGAGTCTCTCAATATACATCTTGATATTATCAAACTATTCCTTGATGAAGATGAGAATTACCTTTTCTTTACAGACAAAAAAGATTACTCTCTTTGGACACTGAAGATTAAATAATGTCTACACTATTCGCTCTAAAATAAAAACCTCGCCACGTATGCGAGGTTTTTATTTCAACAAACGAAGAGCGAAATGAAAGCCAGAGCCGCGAAGTACTTGGGGGTTTTCATTCCGTCCGAGCGACATTGTTTTCTTAGGAGCGAAGCAACTTAGAAAACAAGAAGCGCTCTTGTGGTGCAAAGTTGAAACAAAGAGTATCCTTTTCTTCTGCTCTTTATTTTTTATTTTTATATTTGATCACCACCTTTCTGTCTTTTCCAAAACCAACCGATCCTGTTTCCACTTCAGGGTCTTCTGCTAGTGTGGTGTGTACCACCATGCGTTCATAGGGTGTCATAGGGTCCATTTCTACATCCATATGGAGTGATTTTACACGCTCTGCAAATATTTTGGCTCTATTTTGCAACTCTTCGTTTTTTTGTTTTTGATAACCATTCACATCTATGGTGAAGTTTGTAAATTTTTCTTCTTTTTTTCTTTTATCAACTATCCGTTTTATGACGTGGTTGAGCGCAATTAAATTCGCACCATTATTACCGATCAAGAAACGAGCTTCGTCGGTGTTGATCATAAACACTGTTCCACCCTCACCTAAAATGATATCTATATTGTTAAATGAAATAGTGAGCTGTTCCAATGTTTCTTTAATAATGTCTTTGATCTCTTCCGTGGTCATATATAGTTATGTATTATCACGTTTCAGCTCGCTATGCAAAGCTTCGGCCTTCCGTTTCACTAAAAGCTCTTGCGCGATACTAAATATATTGCTTGTTACCCAATATAATGCGACTGCGGCAGAAATGGTGTATGCGAATACGGAGACGAATACGGGAAGGATGTATCTCATTTGAAACTTCATGCTTTGCATAAGGTCATCCTTAATCGACCCGGTGCTTTTAAGCGAAAGCTTCCCGCTATCCGGCATGGAAAGCTTTATTTGGAAATACTGGGAAACACCGGCAAGAAGAGCTAAAAGTACACTTTTCCCCGTCATATCAATAAAGCCAAGAAAATTAGTTTTAACGAATTCCGGCATATGAACGAACGAATAGAGAATATCGTGGTTAAGAAGTGCGGTATTGATGTGTCCAGGGATATGCGGGAACGCATCCAAAAGAGATGGATCGAACTTCAATCCCTTCCAGAACACCCAATAAAGCGCTATGATGACAGGGAGTTGGACCAAGACCGTCAGGCATCCAGAGAACGGACTTACTCCGTGTTTGCGATACAGCTCCATGACTTGTCGCGCTTGTTCCTGTTTATCTTTGCTGTGTTTTTCTTTCAGGTCCCTTATATCAGGCTCCAGTGTTCGGAGCTTTGATTGGGTTTGTATACCCTTATGAGTAAAAGGGAAGAGGATTAATTTTACAATGAGCGTAAGGAACACGACCGCGATGCCGATATCGGCCCCGGGAATAACCGACACTAAAAAAATCAAGCCATTATAAAGCGGCTCATAGAAAAATGTATTAAAAAAACCGGATATCATCCCTTTATTCTACATAAAACGAACGCAATGTAAACGAAACCAAATTGATATCGTTTTAATCATAAGAGAGGATCAATAGTGGGTTTTTGCCATGGATGGCATCTTAAAACCCTTCGTAACCCCGTAAAAATCCCTTTTAGGACACCGTATTTCGTAATTGCTTCAATGGTGTAATCGGAACATGTTGGATAAAATGCGCATGTCGTGGAACGCCTGATGCCAAGCGACACCAATATCCCTTTATCAGGAGAGAAAACCTTTTGATACCACTTGATTATGTGGGTAAAAAAGTATTTCATTTATTTTTTTAAAAGATGCGCGTTTTTTAAAAGTACACGCACTTGATCTTCAAATTGACTATGAAGGAGTTCAGTACTATTTTTTTTTGAAAAGAAAACGCAGACAAATCCGTTTTTTATATTATCGTACTCTTTTTGTATTGTCTGGTATGTCCATCTTTTTAACTTATTTCTTTCCACCGCCTTTTTGGCGACCTTACTAGAAATAACAAAAGAAAACTTGCTTGGGGTCTCAAAATCTTTTTTCACAACAACAAGAGAGAGATGAGAGGAATGATATGTTGCTCCCTTTTTATGACCCTTGGGAAATTCTTTTCTACTGACCTTTTTTAATCTAGGCAACATGTGTGAGTTTTTTCACCGAGAATTAATATCCACTCCTAGTGAATCATTTTAAAGCAGGGAATAAGCTCATACGACTTAGACCCGTGAGACGCTACTCAAAGAAACATCCACACTATTACACCGCAAGCTTCTTTCTCCCTCCTGCTCTGCGTTTTTTGATGATATTTCTTCCGTTTTTGGTTCCTTGTCGCACCAAAAACCCGTGAGTTGTCTTTCTTTTTCTTTTTTTAGGGTTATATGTTTTTGACATAGTGATTAAGAGTATATAACGAAATAACAGAAAAGTCCATTCATTTTTTGTTTCACTTGCTTGGGTTTATGGCTTTGAATATATCATTAATAAATACAAAAAACGTACTTCTTAAAAAAGATTTTCGCACTAGCCTATATCATTCCAATGAAGTCAATATTTTAACTTGTTACTTCGGTATATAATTGATTGTGGATACTTAAGTTTTTTACTTTATCTTTGTTCTTCAATCTATTTTTCTCCCTCCTTTGAAAAATATTTTTAGTTATCCCCATTTTATCAACAGAGTAATGAAGGTTTTCTTGTTTTTCTCTTCTTGTAGGCAAAGGTATAATAGGTTTACTTTTTACTGGTTTATCGGTCTTTATAAATACCGTCACAAAACGTATGGTTGAAAACAAACAACTTTGGGATAGCGCGTTGAATGAGATAGAATTGGGTGTTTCAAGAGCAAACTTTAGCACGTGGTTTAAAAACACATGTATCATACGCCAAGAGGATGGGGTGGTTTCGTTGGGTGTTCCTAATGCATTTGTAAAGGATTGGCTATATAACAAATACCATAAAGTTATATTGAAATCATTAAGGGAGTATTCTCAAAATGTGCGGAGTTTAGAGTATGTAGTGGCAAAAGAACAAGTAAAAACAAAAGATGATGCGACCCAAGCGGTTTTTAAACCCTCAGCAGTAGGAGAACTTCCCCTTAATGATCTTTATATAGATAAAAATGATAATTTAAATCCGCGATATACATTTAATTCGTTTATTATTGGATCTTTTAACGACCTTGCGCACGCCGCAGCGCAAGCAATCATGAAAAACCCCGGTGTTGTCTATAATCCATTCTTTATCCATGGTGGTACAGGACTTGGAAAAACACATTTGATTCAAGCGGTGGGGAATTATATAAAAGAAGAGAATAGTAATAAAAAAATACATTATATTACTTCTGAAAAATTTTCTATTGACTATATTACCTCTCTCCAGAACAATAAAATAAATGATTTTAAAGAAAAATACCGAGAGTATGATGTTTTAATAATGGATGATATTCAATTTCTTTCGAATAAAAACAAGACTCAGGAAGAGTTGTTTCATTTATTTAACTCTTTATATGAAAATAATAAGCAAATTATTTTTTCATCAGACCAACATCCAAACTTCATTCCTGGGTTGGAAGAGAGGCTTAAATCACGTTTTAGCGCCGGGATGATTGTTGATATTGCACATCCTGAGTATGAGTCTAGGCTTGCAATATTAAGACAAAAATTAAATCAACGAAACTTCTCTCTCTCTGATGATGTGTTGGAATATATAGCTTCGTTGCTTAATGGAAATATTAGGGAGTTGGAAGGGGTGTTAAATTCCATTATTTGCCAATCTCAATTAAAAAACAAAATATTATTAATTGATGAAATAAAATCATTGATTAAAAACAGTGCGCGCCCTAAAAAAACAGTTTCTATAAAAGAAGTAATTAAAATAGTGGCTGGTTTTTATGATATTGAAGAGTTTATTATTTACGAAAAAACAAGAAGGAAGGAGATTGTGAAACCAAGACAAGTTGCTATGTATTTATTAAGAGAGGATTTTAATATTTCTTACCCCGCTATAGGTCAAAAATTAGGTGGTAGGGATCATACAACAGTTATGCATTCGTGTGAGAAAATAAAAAATGCTTTAAAAAATGATAATTTATTATCGCAAGAAATTGAACAACTTCGCGCGATGATTTAAAAATGTGGATAAAGTTGGTATAAATATGTTGGTAATAAGTAGTAAAAAATATTAATTAATAATAAAAATTTTTTTGGATAAGATTTTTATTAAAAAAACTGCTTTTATACACATTTTATTGATTATGATTTTTTAAAAATATACTGACAGGATATAATAAAAAAATGTTTTACACATATACACAGAGATAATAATAAATAAGTTTTTTTAATTAATAAACTAATAATAAAAAATACAATGAGATTAGAGTGTGTAAAAGATAAAATAAAAGATGCGGTTTCTAAAATAGAAAAAATAGTGGGTCAAAATCACACTCTCCCTATTTTGAATACAATTTTATTGATTATAAATAAAAACACAATTACTTTAAGGGCTACTAATCTTGATATTGGAATAGAGATTGAGATTCCGGCGAAAATAGAATCCCAAGGCAATATAGCTGTTCCCGGAAAAGTATTTTCAAACCTTCTCGCGTCAATATATGAAGGTAATAATATTATTTTAGAAGAAAAAAACGGAAATCTTGAAGTGTTGGTAAATAATAATAAAACATTAATAAAATGCCTCCCGCCGGATGAATTTCCAACACTACCACTTATTCAAGAAGGAGATAGTTTTTTTATAGAAGCAGATAAACTTAATGAGGGTATTAAATCAGTGATATATAGCGCATCAATTTCAGATATAAAACCAGAACTTTCAAGTGTTTATATACACACAGAAAATAGTAATATTGTCTTTGTAGCAACAGATTCATTTAGATTGGCTGAAAAAAAAATAAAAAACGAGAATAAAAAAGAATTAAAGGGTATTATTATTCCTTTCAAGAACGCCTTGGAATTATCAAGAATATTTGAAGGAGAATCAGGTGTTATTGATATCCGTTTTAATAAAAATCAAATAGTATTTTCTTTAGATCATATTTATTTCACCTCACGGATTATTGATGGAGTATTTCCTGATTATAAACAAATAATCCCAAAAGAATATAAAACAGAAATTATATTATTAAAACAAGATTTTCTTAATAGTTTAAAAGTAAGTAATATTTTTTCAGACAAATTCAATCAAGTGATAATGTTTATAAGTCCGCAAAAAAAGGCATTCACTATAAAAACAAAAAATACCGACGTTGGAGAGAGTAATATTCAATTAAACGGAACTTTAAAAGGAGAAGAATTAGAAATAAGTTTTAATTATAAATACATTATTGATTGTTTCCAAGCACTCCATCAAGATAGTGTGGTAATAAAATGTAATGGATTTGATAAACCAATGACTATACAAGGTGTGGGAGACAACTCATTCACTTATCTTGTTATGCCAATGAATAAATAAAAAGTTTACTACTTTCTATTTCAAGGACCCTTTTTATGTTTAATATAGAAAATTTTTTAAAACGATTTACTTTATTAACACCACCAGATGATGCGATTAGGAGAGGGGTACAGGAGGTGTTGGAAAAAGAAATAGGTGTTTTTGTTGAGAAAAAAAATATCTCCATTCATAATAATATTATTTACATAAAAACAAAACCACTTTTTAAAAACGAAATATTTATAAAAAAACAAAGTATTTTAAAAGAATTAGAGAAAAAATTTCACCAAAAAACACCCCGAGATATAAAATAAAAGGTTTAATACCTTCTATTTTACATTAAACATAATTTGCGCCTCTCCTTTATTAAACACCGTATCGTATCCAACCACTGTAATTTGGTTTTGGTTTTTTATTATATCCAAATCACTTGGTGTAAAAGAAAATGTAAAAGGAGAATTTGTTGAAGACCCTATAAATACTCCATTAATAAAGAAGTCAACTTTAGAGAGTGGGTAAGTGCTGTTGTTTTGTGGTGTGATAGTAATTCTTTTATTTATCGCATGGAGAGTTTCTTGATTTGGTTCAATAATGGTGATCTTGGGAAAAAATTCAGGTTTATGAACATCATCAAACTCCTTCGGTATTTTATCAGTTGTTTCTTGTTGGATATTTTGGTTTACTGCCCATTTTCTCACTGAATACTCCCAGAGATTAAACTGAGGATCTTTTTGCGGTTCAAGCGGATTTGCTCCAAGTGGGTCGTTTTTATTAACCCAATAGAGAATATTATGCACATTCATTAATACATGTTTTTCTTGTGTTTCTTTCGGGGTGTATTCGGTGGCTAGTTTTCCTGAAATACGATCAATAATATACTCCTCACTTCCTTGCCAAATACCCCGGAGTACCGGTTTAATATCTTCACTTACTTTTAGAGGCTTCCTAAATTCCTCTTTCGGGTATTCTTTTAATATTTCTTGCATGAACGCGTTCCACATAGGAGCAACAATAAACCCCGCAACCTTTTTCTCCATAGAGGTATTGTCATTGTTTCCCGCCCATGTGCCAACCGCCACAGAAGGGGTATATCCAATGATCCAGGCATCCTTATAGTCGTTCGTGGTACCTGTTTTTACCGCAACATCATTGTTTTCAATATAAAGATATGATTGTGCGCCAAACGCCGGCGTTCGCGCGACATTATCCGACAGAATGTCGGATATTTGGATCGTAATATCATCTGAAATAACGCGCTGTGGTTTTGGCTCAAACTCCTCTAATACATTTCCATTTTTATCTTCAATCCGCAAAATACCCGTATAAGGATTTCGTACACCCTCATTGGCAAACACCCCATAGGCATTTGTCATTTCAAGAAGGGATACTTCACCGCCTCCCAACACTAAAGTAAGGCCATATTGGTTTGTGTTGGTAAGACTAGTGATACCAAAGTCTTTTGCTGTTTGAAGAGAGTCGGACAACCCAGCCAAATAGAGCGTCTTTAAGGCTGGAATATTGACCGATTGGGCCAATGCGTCGCGAAGCGACATGGGTCCTCGGTATATGCCGTCATAATTGGTCGGCAGATAACAATCATTGGGATCTACCTCGCTTGAGAGAGGGTGCCCCTCAGGGTCGCAGGTGGTCTGGAATTGTGTTGGAAGATCAAATACAACCGTGTCGGGAGTATATCCTTTTTTAAAAGCGGTCGCATACACAAATGGTTTGAATGCAGAACCGGGTTGTCGCTCTGCCAGAGTAATATTGAAATTACCATCAATCTCTTTATCAAAATAATTACGGGAACCAACCATGACCAAAACCTGCCCCGTCTTTGGATCAATAGCAATCATTCCCGCGTTTGAAGCGTTAAATTTTTCCACATTTTCTTTTACATATTGCTCTATGATTTCTTCAGCTTTTTTCTGAAGATCATAACGAAGGGTTGTGGTTACCGTAAGCCCTCCCTCCTCCACCAAATCTTTACCGTATTTTTTTTCGAGATAGGAACGAACAAAGAATACAAAATGCGGCGCTTTTATTCCTCTTTCTTCTACAGGAATAAATTCAACCGTTTCCGCAAGCGCTGTATTTTTTTCTTCTTCAGAAATAAACCCGAGTTCGCGCATTCTTTTCAAAACGAGGTTTTTTCGATCGTTCAAACCATCCTTATTGTTTCCATAAGGGGAATAGAAGGTCGGTGCCTGCGGAAGAGCCGCCAAGTACGCAGCTTCAGCAAGAGTGATGTCTTTCACACTTTTTCCAAAAAACGCCCGACTAGCCTCTTCAGCACCATAGATATTACCTCCATAAGGAGCCTCATTAAGATAAATGGTCAAGATATCCTCCTTACTCATCACACGTTCAAGCTTTACTGAGAGCGCCCACTCTTTGAGCTTTCGTGATATCGTTTTTTCTTGGGTAAGGAGAGAGTTTTTAACAACTTGCTGGGTAATAGTTGAGCCTCCTTGCGAGAAACCAAATGACCCCACGTTCACCATAATAGCGCGTAATATCGCTTGCGGCTTGATTCCGTGGTGCTGATAGAATTCCGCATCTTCAATCGCAACGGTTGCGTTTTTTAAATAACGAGAGATATCACCAAAAGGCACCACAGTTCTTTTTATGTCTTGATGGATGTCATAGAGAAGGATTTTTCCTGTCGCATCGTAGATTTTTGTGGATTGCGCAACCTTACGCTCCTCAAAGGAGGTAAAGTCGGGCATTTTTAATGATACAGCCCACAATAAGAGCGCTCCCGTCACCAGAAAACCGATACTAAGAAAAAGGATTGGTATATTCCCGAGAGGATGTCTTTTTTTAATATTCCTTCTTACAGTCATTTAAATGAATAATACCACAAAAGACAAAAGGGGGTAATTATGATACATTAGAAATTATGGAGGACCCCGAAGTAAAAATAAATGAAATACTCACGCGGGGTATCGGAGAGCTTGTAGATCCCGAAGGCGTCTTCAAAGAAAAGCTCGCCAAGAAAACACGAGGTGAGTATAAGGGCGAGATTATCGTAAAATTCGGCGTAGATCCGACGCGGCCCGACATCCATCTTGGGCACGCGGTCGTGTTGCGCAAACTTCGCCAACTACAAGACCTTGGATGCAAGGCTGTTTTTCTGGTCGGAGATTTTACGGCACAAATAGGGGATCCGACCGGTAAAAACAAGATACGGCCTGAAATAGAACAAAAAGAAGTGGAACACAATCTCAAAACCTACCTGGACCAAGTAGGTAAGATATTGCTGACCAACAAAGAAGCGTTTTCTTGGATTCGCAATTCAGATTGGTTTATGGGAATCACCGATCTTTTTGTTCCCCAGCCGGTCACCTATACCGACAACACAACCGGACAAAACGTAGTCTTTCCGCCGAACTCTTTTCAGGCAAAAGCGGCAGTCTATGACAAAACGCGTATGCAAACAAGCGTGCTTAACAAAACAGAGATACATAATATTACCCTGCGCACATTTCTCTCAATATTAAGAAATGTAACACACTCGCAATTGGTTCAACGAGACATGTTCGCAGAGCGGATCAAAAAAGGAGAGGAGTTATATATGCATGAGATGCTCTACCCGATACTCCAGGGCGTGGATTCACATGTTCTCTATAAGGTATACGGAAGTTGTGATGTGGAGATCGGAGGTACTGACCAAACATTCAACATGCTCATGGGAAGGACAGTTATGAAAGCAGGGAAACAAGAACCCCAAGCGGTCATGAGTATGAAAATATTGGAAGGATTGGATGGAAAGGAAAAGATGAGCAAGAGTCTCGATAATTATATCGCCATCACCGATACCCCAGAGGATATGTATGGAAAAGTGATGTCTCTTCCTGACACGTCAATCGTGCGCTATTACGAACTCTGCACTTATACACCCCAAGGAGAGGTAGAGGAAATAGGAAATATACTCGCGGAAGGAAAGATAAATCCTCGGGATATAAAAATGAAACTTGCACACCAGATCGTCTCCATTTACCACGGAGAAAAAGAAGCAGAGAAAGCGGAAGAATCATTCGTTCACACGTTCCAAAAAAAAGAAATTCCAACCGACATGCCTGAGACAAGAGCGGATAAAGGAGAAGTCTTAGCGGATGTATTGCTTAAAGCAGGACTAGTCTCTTCAAAGAGCGATTTCAGAAGATTGGCGGCCGAGGGTGCGATCAAAGATATAGAAACGAACGAAAAGATCACTGATGCGCACGTGACGGTGCAAAAAACCATCATCCTTAAAATAGGGAAGAAGAAATTTGCAAAGGTAGTGACTAAGTAAGACTCACGGAGTAATGAGTAAGCAAAAACACCACCGTAAGAGGTGGTGTTTTTGCTATTCCCGTCTTTAACTATTCTTCCTCAACCAGATCGTCAAGTTCTCCCAATACACTGTCATCGTCGTCATCAGGGAATGCGTCAGTATCAAGTTCTTCTTCCACTATTTCCTCATCAAGAGATGTCATAAAGTCGTCGTTCATATAAAAAGTTTACGTTAATGTAGGCGTGTAATTAGCGACCTCTAAATTACAGCTATATTTGTATCAAAATAAAAAAAATGTTGCAACAGTTCTCTACCCTTTATGTGGATAACGTGGAGAAATAGAGGCAAGGGCGGTGAGACCGATGGCTATAGCGTCCATTTCGTCGTCACTGGTAACGGTTTTTTTTACTTCTATCAGCTTATCCACCATCCTCTCTACTTCCGTTTTGGTAGCCCTTCCATATCCGGTAACCGCGATCTTTACCTGGAGTGGGGTGTACTCATGAAGCGAAAGCCCCAGAGAAGTTGCGGCATAAATAATAACACCGCGCGCTTCAGCAACCCGCATGACTGTTTTTTGGTTGGTGTTAAAGAAAAGAGTTTCTATCGCGAGACCGTCCGGCTTCCATTCTTTTGTTAATCGGGTGATTTCCACCCCTATCATATTGAGTCGGGTCGCGAAAGGTTTCCCGCTTGATGTTTTAAAACATGAAGAATACAACAAGTGTTCCTTGGAATTTTGTTTTTCCAAAATAGCAATACCAATACGTTCAAAACCCGGATCTATGGCGAGAATTTTCATAGGAAAGAAAAAGTTTAATACACTTTATTCGGCATTCGTGAACACATTCTGCACGTCATCATTGTCCTCCAGTTCTTCAATGATTCTTTTTAAGTTTTCTCCATCTTCAAGAGAAAGAGGAGTGGATATTTTTGGAGACCATTCTCCATTATTCTTTTCAAATGCCCAACTTGCGGCTCCTTGCGCCGCGAGAGAGGCGCCGTTTTTAGATAAAAGATATTTTATTTCTTGAGAGGTTCTGTTTCTGTTGTCGGTGAGTCCTTCAATAATAAGAGCGGATCCTCCCGGGCCGTACGCTTCATACACCACGTGTTCCATTTGCTCCGCCCCTTCGCCCACTCCTTTTTTAACAGCCCGATCAATGTTATCAGCAGGCATATTCATCGCCTTTGCTTTTTCAATGGCGGTACGAAGGCCGGGCGCGTTCAAATCCCCCTTCGCGTTTTTTGACTCCACGGCGACTAAACGAGCCAATTTTCCAAATATTTTACTCTTCTGCGCGTCAGAAGCCGCCTTTTTATGTTTTATTTTTGACCATTTACTGTGTCCTGACATGGTGTTTTTCTATAGGAGAAAAGGTTCTTACGCAGTGGGTCTTATAATAATTTTTCTTGCCGCTCCTGCGGGATATCGTATCCAAGATGATGATACGCTCTGTTGGTGGCCGTGCGTCCGCGTGCTGTGCGCTCCAAAAGCCCTAATTGAATAAGATAAGGTTCACTCACTTCCTCAATCGTTCCTTCTTCTTCCGATATTGCCGCTGAAATGGTACCAAGACCTACAGGACCGCCCGCAAATTTAGTAATGATAGTTTCCAGTATTTTTCTATCAAGCGCATTGAGTCCCAGCTCGTCAATATCAAGAAGCATAAGTGCCTCACGCACTGTTTCTTTAGAGAGTTTTCCTTTATGCACCTGTGCGAAGTCGCGACATCGCTTGAGCAGATAGTTTGCGATGCGCGGCGTAAAGCGACTGCGCTTTGCAATTTCATCCGCCGCCTCGTCGTCTATGGGAACTCCTAAAATATGCGCTGATTGGGTAATGATTTTTTTCACCTCATCAGTCGTGTAGAATTCCAAGCGGAATGTCCCGCCCGAGAAACGTGAGCGGAGCGGGGAAGAGAGCAGGGAAATGCGCGTGGTGGCCGCGATCAGGGTAAATGGCGGCAGGTCAAGCTGGATGGTGCGCGCCGAAGGACCCTTGCCGATAATGATATCAAGTGAACCGGATTCCATCGCAGGATAAAGGACCTCCTCAATGAGCTTATTAAGGCGATGAATCTCATCTATAAAAAGAATATCTCCCGGAGAGAGATTGGTAAGGATAGAGGCAAGGTCGCCAACCTTTTCAATCGCCGGTCCCGACGTTGCTCTCATCTGGGTGCCGCTCTCTGTTGCAATCAAATGAGCAAGCGTTGTTTTCCCTAACCCGGGCGGACCATAAAATAATAAGTGTTCGGGAGGGTGATTGCGCTCTTTTGCGGCAGTCAGGAGGATCTTCAAGTTACGTTTGATGTTTTCTTGGCCAATATAGCCATCCCAAGATCGCGGACGCAGTGTTTGATCCAAGAAAAGTTCATCCGGTAGCATCTCTACTTCTTCTTTATGGTGCAAGTTGGTGGTGTCACTTGCCGAGGTCTTTCTTTCGTGGTTACTTGACATAAAATATATTTTATGATAGGGTATTAACTGTACAACAAGGAGTTGCGCAACTCCTTCTCAGTTCTATTCAGCACATAATCCTCTAAGCAACTAACGTGGGTGTTAATTAAGGACGCCTTGGTTGCACGTTTCGGCGTGCGTACTGAAG
>JANLHH010000055.1 GCA_024654605.1 Patescibacteria group bacterium
GGAGGAAGAAAATAAAAAAACTTGTTTTTTTATGGACAGCGACGGTTACATCTTCGCGTCAGCACCGTATTTTTCCGGCGATGTTTTTTTTGAATGGTATGGACCGACCGAGGAGAAAAGCGAGAACCCTATCGGGGATCGATTTCTTCCCTATATTGAATTCAAAAAGCTGGTGTCTTTTCGAGAGGCAATTTCCACGCTTGGTTTGAAAACAACACACATGACAACAAAGACGGACGGGGACTACGCGCTCGCACTCAAGGATTCCGGAAATATTCTGTTCAATAGCGATCAAGAATTTGACGCTCTTCTCGGCAACCTTGATTCCGCAATTTCCTCACTCGCGAAATATAAAGAACTTGAATACATTGACCTTCGCTTCGGCAACAAAATATTCTACCGATACAAGTGAGAAGTCCGCGCCTTTACAAAAGTTTTGAAATGTGTAATTCTAGGGAAAGTTCTTTCGCACAAAAAAGGAGCGGGACATGGTTGATGAGAAGTTTGCAGAAAAATTCGGATGGCGGGTGTACTGCAGGATCCTTGTGAACAAGATCATTCTTTGCATGGACGAACCAAGGTTTTTCTTAAAAACGGGAGACGAAGAATCCGAAAAGAATCCGGCGGTGTATCAAAAGATACGTTTATTCTTGGATGCGTATGTAGCGGGGGATCTTCGTGACCTTGATCCACTCGGGGTCATAGAAAAAGCGTTTACCCGAGCACACCGAAAGGTATACAAGGATGTATCAAAAAAGGAATTGGCCCGACTGATCATGATTAACCTCCAATTAATTGAGCGCGACTTTCACAGTAAAGCGCACAAAGATTTGGATAAAACAAAAGTATTTTTCCTGGCTCTTCAGGATGTGCTGACACGACCCATTCTTACCGTAAGATCGCAGTAATGTATGTTTTTGCCCCGATTAAAACCGGGGCATTTTTTATGCTAGAATGGCACACAATGGATCAGGGATTTTGGAAAAAATTAAAGAAGCCG